>WUAK01000076.1 GCA_009827205.1 Phycisphaeraceae bacterium
TACTTCTTCGGCCGAGTCGAAGCACTGCTCCGTGCGATCCCGGGGTTCAAACAGGTCTACCCGCACGTCAAACAGGTGGTCAACCTGATCATGGGCGACAGCCAGATGGCGTTCCGGCGGGTGGTGCTGGTGCAGTACCCGCGTGAGGGGATCTGGACCGTGGGGCTCGTGACCTCGAGTTCGATGAAGTCGATCGCGGAGCAGGTGCAGGGCGAAGTGCTCTCGGTCTTTATCCCGACGAGCCCGACGCCGTTCACCGGGTTCACGATCAACATGCCGGCGGACGAGTGCGTGGATGTGGACATGACGATCGAACAAGCACTGCGGTTCGTGATCACGGCCGGTGTGCTGGTGCCTGAGGGCCACGAGATGCCCGCGGCGACCGGGGTTCCTCAGATCCATGTTCCTGAGATTCAGCCAGAAGAGGGCGAGCAGAAGGCCGACTCGGCGCGTCCCAGGGATGAGGAAGAGAAGGCGTCCGAGTCCTAGGCTTTACTGGACAGGCAGATACACACGCGTGGGGAGGATCCCGGGATGCGAGTAGATGTTGTTGGGCTCAAATTCGACGTCACGGATGCGATCCGGGAGTACGCCGAGACCAAGGCTGACAAGCTCACGAGGTACTTCGACGGAACCCAGCTGATCACCGTTCGGCTCTCAGAGCGGGACAGGCACACGTTTGAGGTGGAGATCGTGGCAGACGTCGAGAAGCACAACGACTTTGTATCCACCGCATCTGGGGACGATCTGTACCTGACGATCGATTCCGCGGTCCACAAGATGACACGGCAGTTGACCGACTTCAAAGAGAAGCTCAAGCTGAGCAGTCACCATCCTGACGAGCCACGCTGACCCGGAGCGACAGACCGATGAAGCTGATCGAACTCGTGCCTGAGGGCGCGATCTCAACGACGTTGCAATCGACCCAGCGCGACGATGTGGTTGCGGAGATGGTCGACCTGCTGATCGCCGCCGGGTCGGTGGAGGCGTCGGCTCGCGATGATCTGATCACCAAGGTGCTCAGCCGGGAGCAGACCGGGTCGACCGGGTACGGCCGGGGCGTCGCGGTGCCGCACGTCAAGCAGACGGGCGTGAACAAGATGTCGGTCGCGATCGGTCTGAGCCAGACCGGTGTGGATTTCAACGCGCTCGATCGTCAGCCGGTGTACTCGGTGTTCCTGCTCTTAAGCCCGATCGATCGGCCAGAGGAGCACCTCCGCGCGATGGAGGCGATCTTCAAGCAATTGAGCAAGGAGTCGTTCAGGCGCTTCCTGCGGCAGGCGACGACAATCGAGGATGTGCGAGAACTCCTTGAGAAGGCGGACTCGAAGCAGACGACGGGCTGAGCAGGACGTAGTGGGGGCCAAGGGTTGTCCAAGAAGGCGCAATCAACAGTGACGATCATCAACAGGCTGGGCCTGCACGCCAGGCCCGCGATGACGTTTGTTGATGCCGCCCAGGCCTTCGGGTGCTCCGTGCGTGTGCAGAAGGGGGACCTCGACGTCGACGGCAAGTCCATCATGGAGATGATGATGCTCGCGGCGACCCAGGGCACCGAGCTCGAGATCGTCTGCGAAGGCGACGACGCGGACGACTGCATCGGGTCGCTCTCGAAGCTGGTCGCCGAGGGGTTTGGGGAAGACTGATTTCAGTCTTCCTCTCGCTCGGGTTTAATCAGTTCCCAAGACTGTCGAACTTCGGTAAAGTCTTGAAACGGCAACAGCGTTGAGCTGTAGAAATACGCCGTTGTAATCAGAGATCTTGATTCGTCGTAGGACCAAGAGTTCCAATACTCGATTTCAATGCCACTTAGCTTGATATCGTCGCGTTCATATCCGAGTTTCGCAAGCTCGGGGCGCAACGCGCGCATCGCACCGAGTGTGTCGAGGTACTTATTTGTTCTGTACTCGATGACCTTGGCGGTCTTTGGATCATCGGCGATGAATGTTCGCTCATAACCGGGTAGTGGGGCGCCCCCGAACGGGTTAGGGAATTCAATGTCTCGATAGGTGATCTCGTCGTTGCTGAGTCTCAAGTCGTAGCCAGCCAGGTAAGGCGAGATCCGGTCAGCGTAATACCGCAGGCACAACTCTTCGGTTTCGAGCTTCGTGGAAACAGAGTCAATCAGAGGCTGGGCTTCGTTTTGCTGCATTAGACCGTTCTTGACGAGGGCGGCCGTGTATCGCTCGATAATCAGGATGGATTCGTCGCGAACTCGCTCCCAGTCCTTTATTTCAGTCAGCTCTAAGTCTTGGCGAGTGAAGATAATGTCAACGCAGAAGTCTTCTCGCGAGAGTTCGATCTGGTCGTAGAATTCCTGGTTCGCGGGCAAGCCGATCACGTCGATCGTGGCTTGGAGTATCTCGCCACTCGATGCAGAATCTGTGATTTCAAGAGAGACATACCCGCGGGTGTCTTGTTCTATTTTTAAGTTGCGCAGATAGGCCCATCGGCAATCAAACTCGTATTTCACTCCGTGCTCAAGACCCGATTCAAACAAGAACGACTCGGGCTGAGAGACAGTCAGAGCCGCTGCGAGCAGGAAGCCAAGCATAATGCTCAGTTTACAAGAAGAAGCTTTCCAAGCTAGTCCTCGACCGTCACCCGCTTGATCTGCGCACCAACCGTCGCGAGCCTTTCTTCGAGTTTCTCGTAGCCTCGGTCCAGGTGATACACGCGCAGCACGCGCGTCGTGCCCTCGGCGGCGAGTCCCGCAAGAACCAGCCCCGCTGAGGCGCGGAGATCCGAAGCCATCACCGGTGCGCCGACGAGTCGGCGGACGCCCGAGACGATCGCGGTCGGTCCCTGGCGGAAGAGCTGTGCACCCATGCGTGAGAGCTCGGCGACGTGCAGGAACCGTTCTGGGAAGATCTTCTCGGTGATCACGCTCGTGCCGTCGGCGAGCGTGAGCAGCGCCATGAACTGCGCCTGCAGGTCGGTCGGGAAGCCCGGGTGAGGCTGGGTGGTGATGTCGCAAGGGTTGAACGCGCGCCCGCCCTGCACGCGCACTCGGGCGCGCATCGAACTCTCGTCGTCGAGCGCGCGGACCTCGACACCGATCTGCTCGAGGCAGTTGGTCGCTGCCATGAGCGCATCGAGCGGGCAGTTGGTGATCGTGAGGTCGCCCGCGGTGATCGCCGCCGCGACCATGAGTGTGCCGGCCTCGATCCTGTCGGGGATGACGCGGTGATTGGCGCCGCCCAGTTCCTTGACGCCCTCGACGACGATGCGCGGCGAGCCCGCGCCGGTGATCTTGGCGCCCATCGAGTTCAACAGATTGGCGACATCGACAATCTCGGGCTCGCACGCGGCGGACTCGATCACGGTCGTGCCCTCAGCGAGCGTCGCCGCGCTCATGACGTTGGCCGTCCCGAGCACGGTTGAGCCGAACGCGCCGCCCAGGAAGACTCGGGCGCCGCGGAGCCTGCCGCCAGGGACGCGTCCGATGACATCGCCTTCTTGGAGTTCGAAGGTCGCGCCGAGTGCTTCGAGTCCGCGCAGGTGCAGGTCGATGGGGCGCTGCCCGATGGCGCAACCGCCGGGGAGTGAGACGCGGGCCTTGCCTCGCGCCGCCAGCAGAGGGCCCAGGACGCAGACGCTGGCGCGCATAGTTTTGACGATGTCGTAGCGTGCGTGGCTCTCGGTCGTGTCGGTGGTGTGGAGGATGCAGCTGTGCTGACCCGTGCGCTCAATGGCGCAGCCGAGTTCTGTCAGAAGCATCTGCATATTGCGGATGTCAGAGAGATCGGGGACGTCGTCGAAGGTGATGGGTTCGGTGGTGAGCAGAGCCGCTGCCATGAGCGGGAGGGCGGCATTCTTTGAGCCGTTGACCTCGATCTCGCCAGAGAGTCTCCGGCTTCCTTCGATCTCGAATACGTCCATCGCGCCCTCCTTGGTGCGTCGGTCTCGGTTTGCCTTGCAGCCTAAGCTGAGTCCTGGCAAGATCCTAGACCACAGTACCCGATTCCCGGGCGAATCGAGAGCAGTCTGGGAGCGATGCTTGTCGTGTCTGGGGTGTGTGCGGCAAGATCGGCGGTGGGGAGCATCGATGTACGACATCATCAGGAAGGCTGAACTGTTCGATTGGTGGGAAGCCGGGCTGGCGGACAAAAATGCCTGGCATCTCAAGGGCATCCAGGATGCGTGGATCGTCTCTGAACTGCGTGATGCCGAGGGGCTCAGGATTTGTGAGGTCGGCGGCGGGGACTCGCGAGTGCTTCGGCGTCTTGCGGAAAAGAATACGTGCGTAAACGTCGATCGATTTGAGGGGGCGGGCAACGGGCCTCAGGATGTGCCCGAGATTGCCGGGGTAGAGATCGTTCGGTCATTTATGGGTGATTTCGATCCTGCGCTTGCGGATTCGAGCTTCGATGTGCTCTTCTCGATCTCGGTGATTGAGCACGTCGCAGACGAAGATGTGCACGTGTGTTTCAAGGACATGGCTCGCCTGCTCAAGCCCGGCGGGCGGATGCTCCATGCTATTGATGTGTATCTGCACGATGATTGGTGCGACATGCAGCCCGAGCTTGCGGGCCGGATTGGGCTTTACCACGAAGCTGCGATGCAGGCAGGCATCGGGCTCGAGTGGGTTGAGTTGCCGGTGGTGGGTCAGGGTGTCAAGTTCCGCAGCGAGTACGCGACGAACTCGGATCAGCAGCTTGCCAACTGGAACAGGGTCGTCCCGCACTTGCGCCACCAGCGCGCCGTGACACAGAATTGCTCACTCAAGCTCGCGCTCGTCAAAGTAGAGATCTAATCAGCGGCTGTAGTACGTGCCCGAACGGACGTACCCACGACGCTCGTACGACCGGCTTGAGTTGAAATAGAGGTAGTCCCTCGCCCGTGTTGGCAGGTAGAGCCGGCGGTCGTACCGCAGATCGGGTCGGGCTTGGCTTGGCCACTCATCGCTGGCGAGCTTCGCGGTCGGGATCACGAGATTGAGATCATCGTTGCGCCGGCTGGCCTCTGGGCCCGCGGCGAGGGCGATCGCGCCATCAGTCTGTGCAGGTGGCATCACCAGCGCCCAAGACGATCGCTGGTCAACGAACGCGGGCGGGCGTTCGAGACGCGCCACGCGGGAAGAACAGCCGGTCAAAAGAGCGATAGCCAGGATTGCGATCCCGGCCTTTCCCACTGAACCGCCAGCGCGCTCCGCACCGGAGCACTCTGGATCGGGCATGACCCCGATCGCTCTCTCTTCCAAGGCTCGCAGACTTCCCATGTCTGCTCCCCATTCAAACGCCGGGCCATGCCGACGCTTGCAGGTTCTGTCGTACACGAAGCGTGTTTCTCGGTCCACGAGTCCCGAGGTGATGCCCCGGTGCGACTCCCCTGTTGAGGTTAATCATCACAGATCGCGCTATCCGACGCAAGAGAGGAGTCGAAAGAAAGACCGTGTTTGGCGTCTGATAGGTCTGTATAAGTACTGCTTGGGCCTGGATTTGGACTCAATGAGAGGGGGCTGAAGAAAGCACCCCCGGCAGGATTCGAACCTGCGACCTCGGCTTTAGGAAAGCCACGCTCTATCCAGCTGAGCTACAGGGGCACGGCTCGATTGTAGTCTCGACCGAGCTGGTGTTTCGTAAATCGTCGGAACCCGCCGGTGGCGCGGGCGTCAGAAGCAGAGTCTGTCGAGTCGCCGATTGGCGCCCGCCGCAGCGGGAGAACCGAAGATGCGAAGCCAGAGAGCGTTCACGCTGGTCGAGTTGTTGTTCGTGATGCTCGTGGTGGGGGCGCTGCTTGCGGTCCAGGCCGTGGCGGTCGCGTCGAGCCGGGACCAGTCTTCGGTGCGATCCGACATCGCCGATCTGCGTCTGATCGCGCAGGCGTCGGCCATCTACAGCGATACGTATGACGATCGGCTGTTTACTTTCTCATGGAGACCGGGTGAGGTGCCGGTGACGCCCAACAAAGAACTTGCACAGGCTTGCGCAGTGCTCAATCCATCTACGATCAGTAGTGAACTTCGCGCTGCGGTGTATCAACAGCTTGATCTTGTCACACGTAACTCAGAGTTTGAGCAGCTTGATCCCGTCCTAGCGAATACGCCCAGCGGTCACACGCCCTATGTGCTTTATAACCATCTTGTATTGGCACACTTAATGGGGGAATCCGTGCCGAGCGATGCGTTTGTGTCGAAGGGTGATCGTGCGAGGAGCGGCTGGCTGAACGATCCGGATGCGTATCTGGATGATCCGAGAAGCGGTGAGTATTTACCGCCCACAACGGCCACGAATTTCAACCAGTTGTGGCGCTGGCTGTTCAGTTCATCGTACATGACCGGGCCCTCGCACTACTCGAACGATGTGGGTTCGCTTTCAGGGACTCCGCCTCGCACCGTGCAGCGCGCTTCAACCAATCGGATCTGGACCATGCCGACATCGATTGGTGTACTTGGCAACCGGCTTGCAAGTGAGGTTGCCCACCCGGCGCAGAAGGTGCTGATGTTTGATGAGTACGACCGGTATGCCGGGAGCTTCGGTCAGTACTTCGGATTCGATGATTCGCGCTCGATCATGGTGTTCTACGACGGCAGCGCGGGTCGGTTTGCAACCGCGAAGTCAGATATCGGTTTCTCGCCCAATAACCCTGATTTCCCGACCCCTTCGTACCGCTACACCCCCGTTGCAGGCTGGGATCCACCCGGTGCTGGAGAGGCGATCGTGCCGATTCTCTACGACCAGACCCGCGACGGTCTGCAGGGGATCGACTACCAGCGGGGCAGCGTGCGGAGGCCGATCCGCTCGCGGTGAGGTGGCCCGGAGAGTCGATCGGGGCCTACCGACTCCATACCCTCCAATCCGCCCGCGCCGGGCGGGACTGGAGTCTTGGGGATGGAAGCTGGGATCGTCGGGCTGCCCAATGTGGGCAAGAGCACGCTGTTTAACGCACTGACCGCCGCGGGGGCGCTGGCGGCGAACTACCCGTTCGCGACGATCGAACCCAACGTGGGCGTGGTGCCCATCCCCGACCCGCGGCTCAAGCTGATCAACGGGCACATCGAGACGCAGAAGATCATCCCTGCCGCGCTCCGGCTTGTGGACATCGCGGGCATCGTCCGCGGCGCGAGCGAGGGCGAGGGGCTTGGCAACAAGTTCCTGTCGCACATCCGCGAGGTGGACGCGATCGTGCAGGTCGTCCGCTGCTTCGAGCAGCAGTCGGGCGGCGACGACGTCACGCACGTCGACGGTTCGATCGACCCGATCCGCGACATCGAGACAATCCAGACCGAGCTGATCCTCGCGGACCTGCAGACGGTCGAGAACGCGTTGCCCAAGGCCGAGCGCGCGGTTAAGGCGCGAGACCCGATGGACATCGCGAGGCTCTCGGTGCTCAAGAAGCTGCTGCCCATCCTGACCGAGGGCAAGCCCGCGCGCGTGCTGGAGCTTGAGGACCCTGCCGAGGTCAAGGCCTTGCGCATGATGACACTGATCACATCGAAGAAGGTCTTGTACGTCGCGAACGTTGACGACACGGACCCGAACGGCGAAGGACCTCTGGCTTCGAGGGTGCGCGAGCACGCCGAGGCGGAGGGGATGGAGATGGTCCCGATCTGCGCGAAGATCGAGAGCGAGTTGTCCGAGCTCGACGATGAGGACCGCGCGGAGATGCTGGCTGACATGGGCATGGACGAGCCCGCGCTGGCGAAGTTGGCCCGGAGCGCGTACAGACTTCTGGATCAGCAAAGCTTCTATACCGCCGGGCCCCAAGAGATCAGGGCGTGGACCGTTCGGGTGGGCTCCAAGGCCCCCCAGGCGGCTGGAGTGATCCACACGGACTTCGAGAAAGGGTTTATCAGAGCCGAGGTGTACTCGGTGAGCGATCTCGATGAGCTGGGCTCGGAGAAGGCGATCAAGGAGGCGGGGCGGCTCCGGGTCGAGGGCAAGGACTACGTCATGCGGGATGCTGACGTCTGTCACTTCCTGTTCAACGTCTGATAGCGCAGATTCGAGAATCCGATCCGGGACCGAGCCGGGCGGCGATCCGATCCGTATCTTGTGGTGTGGGATCTGTGTCCTGCGCAGGGGAGGTTCCAGATGCTGCATCTCGCGTTACTTTCAGCGGTGCTCTCGGCTCAGCCCGAGCTTCGGGAAGTCGATCGACTCGAGCTGCCTTCTGATCACTCCTGGCTGGGAACCAAGGTCGGCGGGATCAGCGGCATCGACTATCTGGAGAGCTGGGATACCTGGGCGATGATCAGCGACGACAAGGGCCAGCACGGCCCGGTCCGCGGCTACCTCGCCAAGATCCAGCTGACCGGTGATCGGCTGACCAATGTCGAGGTGACGACGCTGCTCCCGATGAGTTGGGGAACAGGCGAGCTGTTCAAGCAGGAAGGCTTTGACCCGGAGGGGATCCGGATTTTGCCGCACAAAGACTTCTTTGGTGACCCGACGATGGTGTGGGTCTCTGAGGGCGCCGGGACGCGAGGCGTGCCGACGCGTGTCTACGAGGTGTGCACCGGCGCAACCCGCATGGACACGTGGACCGCGCCGGAGAGCTTCGCGCCCAAGCGCCGCTCCGGGATCAGGAACAACCGCGCGTACGAGTCGGTGGCGATCATCGCAGACCGTGTTGCGGTGGTCGCGACGGAGGAACCGCTCCGGCAGGACGGCAACACCTATGTCCGTCTTTCCACGCTCGATCTGAACAGACCCGAATCCGAACCGGTCGCGCAGCTGGCGTACCCGCTCGACGATGCGCCCACCGGCGCCCCGGGGGGGCAGAACGGACTGGTCGATCTCGTTGCGCTTGAAGGAGGGAGATTCCTCTCGATCGAGCGGTCGTGGAACATGGCAGCGCAGCAGTCGATCCGGGTCTTCATTGTTGATACAGCTGGCGCGACCGACGTTTTAGAGGTTGAGTCACTGAACTCCGGGGGGTTCACACCCGTAGAAAAGACGCTGGTCGCGGACCTTGGCGATCGGTACGGCAACACCGAGGGCATGTGCCTCGGACCCGTGCTCGAGAGCGGCGAGCGTTCGCTGATTCTCGTCACGGACAACAACTTCGCCCCGGGCATGCCAACGATCTTTTCGCTGTTCGCAATCGTGGACCCCGGGGGTGATATCAAGCCCGCCGACCGGCTCGGGACACGAGAAAGCGTGCTGGGCGGTCACTAGTATTTGGTGCACTGGCGGGTGTTCTGCCCGCGGCAGATTGGAGAAACACGATGCGTCGTTCGATGTTGACCGCTCTCGCATGCACGTTCATGGCCGGGAAGGCTGTAGCTGAGCCCCCGCACAATCTCACGCTCTTGTCTGAAGAGCCGATCCAGGGCTACGCGCGCGTGAACAACATGCTCTTCGGCGGGATGAGCGGTATCGACTACGACCCGCAATCAAAGTTCTGGTATTCCGTCAGCAATGACTCGGGAGAGAGCTCGCCTGTCAGGTTCTTTGCAATGCTCATCGATTTCGATGAGAAGGGCAACATGACGATTAACTCCGACGAGGTGCAGAAGCTCAACACCCCGAACGGCGATCTGTACGAGCCGGGCAAGCACACACCGAGCTCTGTCCGCATTATCCCCCCAGACCCGATCGGCGATGAGCCATATCTCGTCTGGACGAGCGAGGGTGTGCTCGAACAGGGCAACAAGGCCGGCGTGTTCGAGATGTGCACCGGCGCGACGTTTATGGATGGGTTCGAGTACGGCGATTACACCAACTTCGTTGCCGACGAGCAGGGTCCACGTGTTGACATGGCTTTCGAGTCCATCGCGCTGCTCCCAAACATGGAGGTCGTCGCCGGCTATGAGCAGGCTCTGACACAGGACGGACCTGTTTCGACCAGCGGATCAGGTACGACCTACACGAGACTCATACACCTCGATTACTTCAAGGCCAATCAGATCGGTGAGATGGCCTACCCGCTCGAAGAGCCGAGCGACGGCGCGATCCGGAGCTTGGTCGACTTCGTGGCTGTCGATGAGGACACACTGCTGGCTGTCGAGAACATCGAGATCCCGAGCGAGAAGCGGATCCGCGACGTCACGACAGAGCTGTACCTTGTTGAGCTTGGCGATGCCTCGAACATCATGGGTGTCCAGAGCCTGGCCGGCATGACCGCTGGTGAGGACTTCACACCTGTGACAAAGACCTTTCTAGGCGACAACGAATCGTTCGGCGGGCTTCGCCGTTCTCCCTACCGGGGTGTGACCTTTGGCCCGATGTTCAAGGACGGGAGAGCCTCGATCGTGCTGATCAGCGACAACGGCTGCGACCAGTACCAGAGCACGTACATCGCGCTGCTCTCGGCGGACGACATCCAGCCTCGCAGACCGTTCGTCAAGCCAGAGGGGCGCGCGTTTGAAGCGCGCGATATCACCTCCGAGCGAGGAATCCCTCAGCGCATCAGGACGATCCGCGAGCAGAAGGGTGAAGAGGGCGGCGAGGAACTCGGCGCCGGCTGAGTCCGCTTACGAGTGCTTGTCGCTCATGTAGTTGGGCGACTCTTTCGTGATGCGGATGTCGTGCGGGTGGTTCTCCACGATCGTTGCGCCTGAGATCTTTGTGAATCTCGCGTGCTCGTGGACTTCTTGGATTGTGTTGCACCCGAGGTAACCCATCGCTGACCTGAGGCCCCCGACGAGTTGGTAGACGAACTCTGAGAGCGGGCCGCGGTAGGGGACAAGTCCCTCGACGCCCTCTGGCACGAACTTGGCCTTGGGCTTGCCGCTTTGGTCGTACTTCTCGCCCTGGCTGTACCGGTC
>WUAK01000077.1 GCA_009827205.1 Phycisphaeraceae bacterium
CCACCAACGATGAGGTCGTGCTCGATTTCGGCATGAACCTTCCCACCCAGGGCCCGGACGGTCAGGCCGCCCTCCTCTTCGCGGTGGGTAACCGCACCATCATGAACTGGTCAGCCGCCAAGCGGCTTGCCATAACCCTCGGGCAGGTCATCCGCCAATACGAGGAGCGCAACGGCGAGATCGTCATCCAGCGCGCTCCCGGCGCCGAAGAAGGCCCGAAGCTGGCTGACTGATCAGGATCCCGGAGCAGGCACAGCGGATGTCAACCGAACAACAGACCGAGAGCCAAGCTGGTGAGATCACGACCGACTCGGCACAGTCTGTAGACACGCCGCAGGGTGCCAGGCATTACGCGCTCCGCGAATTCCTCGGCAAGCTTCTCGAATTCCAGTGCAAGATCACCGGCGCCGATGCAGGCGCCGTTTTCCTGCGCCAAGGCAAGTCGAGACCCGCGGGAATCTTCGTCGTCTACCACGCCAACGAGGACATCGCGTTCGACGAGTCCACAACGAAGAAACTCAGCACCTTCGGCCAGAAAGCGTCGCAGTCGTCTGCCGGCGGCATGTCTGAAGCGATCACACTCGCAGGCGCTCACGATTTCTACGCAGCCAGCGCGACACACACGGCACTGGCTACCCCGCTCTCGGCCGACGGCAAGAGCGAAGGGGCAAGCATCGTGCTCGTGCCCACCTCAGACAGAGAACCCCAGAGCATCAAGCTCGACAGGCTCTCACTGAGCGCGGCTCGATTCGAGGGCTTCCTCTGGAAGCAGTCGTTCCTGACAGAGGCGGAGCACAAGGTCATGCTCCGCGAGACACTGGAACTTCTCGACCAGGCGCAGAAAGGCGCGACAGCCTCCGCTATGGGCTCGCTGCTTTGTGATGAGATGCGCCGCCGGTTCGGTTGCACCCGGGTCTCCATCGGCATGCTCAAAGGAGATCACCTGCGAGTGGTGTCCGTGAGCGGCTCAGACGACCTGGATAAGCACGCTCCGACCGTCGAGGCACTCGAAGCGGTCATGGAAGAGGCGGCTCTCCAGGATGCAGAGGTGCTTTACCCCCCGTCACAGATGATGGAGAGCGAGCCAGGCAGCCGACGCGTCACGCATGAACACGCGAGACTGAGCGAGGCGTTCGGACCGAGTGCGATCGTGAGCCTGCCGCTGCGTATCGAGGACGATCTAGTGGGCGTATTGGTGCTCGAACGAGACGCTTCCGACCCCTTCCCAGACGCGGTACTCCCTCTTCTCCGCCTGGTCGCAGAATTCGTTGGACCCGCGGTGTACACCCGCCGACTCGCCGATCGACGAACACCCGAAGTCCTGCGTGACGACATGGTTGATCTCGGCACGGGGATCGTCGGTCCAAGACACACCGGCAAGAAACTGCTGGCGCTCACCGCTCTTGTGATCTTCATCCTGCTCGCGGCCATCCCGATCCCAGCGAAGGTAAAGGGATCGATGGAACTCAAAGCAGAAGTTGGTCGCGCCGTCGTCCCGCCCTTTGCCGGCTTCCTCAAAAGCTACGAAGTCAGGCCCGGAGACAGCGTTCAGGCAGGCGATGTCGTAGCGACACTCGACACCACCGAGCTCATGCTGAGTCTTACCGAGCTCAACGAACGGGTCGCGACGCTCACGACACAGCGTGACAACGCGCTCGCCGAGGGCAATCGCTCACTCGCACGCCAGCGAGAAGCCGAGATCGAAGAAGCGAACGCTTCGATCGATCTGATCAACGAACGACTCACACTTGCCCAGCTTCGTGCGCCGATCGACGGCACTGTGAGCCGAGGCGATCTTGAAAAGCTCGTCGGGGCTCCAGTTGATGCGGCTAAGGCGCTCTTCGAGATCGTGGGCCCGGGCGTGAAGGTGGTGATCGAAGTAGACGAACGCCACGCCGGGCGAGTCGAGGTCGGGCAGAAAGGCTGGATCGCAAGCCGAGCCCGCCCAGGCCAGGAGATACCGATCGTTGTTGACCGCCTGAACCCGGTTGCCCAGCCTCGGGAGGGAGCAAACGTCTTTCTTATCGAGGCGGTCATCGAGAACCCCCCTGAATGGCTACGCCCCGGAATGACCGGCACCGCGAAGCTGAGTGATGGATGGAGCACGCCGCTCTGGGAACTCTCGAGGCCGATGGTTGACGCGTTCCGTATGTGGTCCTGGCTGTAACGAGGCTCACCGATGGCGTTCCTGCGCGAAGATATCGGCAGCACCTTTGCGGACATGTGGTACCGCGTGGCGGATCAGCGCCCACGCGTCAGTGTGCACGCGAGATTCGTTCGCCAGAGACACGGCCCGACTGTGAGCTATGTCATCGACGACCCGTCGGGCGGGCACTTCTACAGACTCAGCGAGTCGGCACGTTTCTTCCTGGGGTTGCTCGACGGCAATCGAACGGTTGATAACGCATGGGAGGCGTGCCTGGCCCAACTCGGTGACGATGCGCCAACACAGAAGGAGTGCATCGAGCTGCTCTCACAGATGCAGCTCTTCGGATTGCTTGTGGGCGACCAACCCATCGCAGCGGACATGATTCCCGAACGCCAGGCGCGGTTCAAGCAGCAAAGGCTCAAACAGCGGACAGGCAACTGGATGTTCTTCAACATCCCCCTCTTGAACCCTGAGCCGGTGCTCCGGGGGCTTGAGCCGTATCTCCGTGTCATGTGGTCGCGATATGGGCTCGCCGCATGGTTCTTGATTGTCCTTGCTGCGATCGGTGTTTTCATCACGCACACAGATCGCCTTGACAGTGCGTTTAACGGCATCCTCGATCCCGCGAATCTGGTCTGGATAGGCATCCTCTTCCTGTTTATCCGTGCGGTCCACGAGTTTGGTCACGCGATGGCTTGCAAAGCGATGGGCGGCAGGTGTACCGAGATCGGCGTGATGCTGATCGCGATGCTGCTGCCTCTGCCCTACTGCGATGCGTCGAGTTCTTGGAAGTTCCCAGAGACCTGGCGCCGAGTTGTCGTCGGCCTGGGCGGCATGATCGTCGAGATATTCTTCGCCGCGATAGCCACGTTCATTTGGGCGTTCGCCGAGCCCGGGCTCGCGAGGGCACTGGCATTCAATACAATGCTCATCTCGGGCGTATCAACTGTGATCTTCAACGCCAACCCGCTACTCCGTTATGACGGCTACTACATCCTGAGCGATCTCGCCGGTTCGCCCAACCTGGCGCAGCGTGCCAAATCGATCTGGCAGTATTGGATCCATAAGAAGTGGTTTGGGGTTATCAGCTCGAGGCCGCCTTACATCCGAGATCCGGCTGAAGCGAGGCTTCTCTTTGTTTACCACGCGTGCGCCGTCCCATACAGGCTTTTCATCACGTTCTCGATCCTGGCGATCATCTCAACGCAATACCTGAGTCTCGGGCTCATACTCGCGGTGTTCTTCGGGTTCGTTTGGTTCGTGTGGCCTGTAGTGAAAGCGGCTTGGTTTCTTCTGACCTCGCCCCAGCTGATGGGCAGGCGTAGCCGGAGCATCGGGGTCACGCTTGCGATCATTGGGCCGATCGTCCTGGTGCTGTGTGTCATCCCTCTACCAGCTTCAGGCACTTTGCCAGCTGTGGTTGAATCAGAAGGTTTGTCTATCGTCAGGCCGCTTTCCTCTGGATACATCAACAGGATCGCGGTTGAGCCGGGATCACGAGTCTCCAAGGGCGATGTACTGATCATACTTGAGAACCCTTCAATCCTCGCTGATCTCAGAGCAGCACGCGCACGCATCCAACGGGCGAGCGCAACACTCGATGATTCATCGATCAGGGGCATCGCCGAGCGCCGAGTAGCGGAAGCGCAATATGAGCGCACGCTTGCCGAGGCCCAAGAGTTCGAAGAGCGCGCCCGCAACTTGGAAGTGATAGCGGAGATCGATGGGACTTTCGTTGCGATCGGCGGGTCGGGTCATGAGATGAAGAACATGATCGGGCGGTTCCTGGAACGCGGATCCGTCATAGCAGCGGTTATTCCTGATGACAGTTTCATCGTCCGAGCAGCGGTCACGGACGCACGAGCCGGTGCAGTGCTGCCTGTGCTGAGCAAACAGAACGCGAGCACCGAGGTGCGGCTGCGAGGCGAAGCCTGGAGAACGATCCCGGCAAACGTAGCACGAGTCTGGCCTGCGGGGACGAGGGACATCGAGTCGGCACAGCTCTCGACGGTTACCGGCGGGGAGATCGTTGCAGATCCGCAGCAGGGCGGGCGTTCGTTGGAAAACTTCACGCTCGTTGATTTCACTCCCGAATCGACCGATGGGCTGCTCCCTGGCAGGAGAGCCAAGGTCCGGGTAGCACTCGAGCCCAGCACTATTCTGTCGCGTGTTTCGAGACGGGTTCAACAATTCATTGATGGGCGTCTCAATTGAGCTTGCTCGCCGAGAACCTGCCCCCCCCGTCTCGAAGGCTCTGGCCGATGCTCTCGCGGTCGGTCACTCGGAATCCCCCGCCCGATGGGTTCGACATGTTCGGAAGCTGGGTGCACGGCAAGTACGCTCGCAAGAGGTATAAGTACAACCGAACCGAGCGAGCGGAACGGATTGTCGAAGCCTCTGATGCGCTTCGAAACCACAGCGACGCTTCCCTTCGTGAACTTACAGAAGAGTACCGGGACGCTGTTTTGCTCGGGCGTGATAGAGTTCGCGCGATCGACGATGCGTTTGCTCTGGCACGCGAGACGATCCGCCGAGAAATCGGGCTCTCGCTTTACATTGAGCAGGTGATCGGCGGTCTCATCATGGCCGACGGTGCGCTCGCTGAGATGGCAACCGGTGAAGGAAAAACAGTCACCGCGATACTGCCGACCGTACTCCAGGGCTGGTCTGGACGAGGTGTTCACGTGCTCACGGTGAATGATTACCTTGCGAATCGAGACGCTGAGATCACATCTCCTGTGTACACGCGGCTCGGGATGAGTGTGGGCGTTGTTGTCGACAGCACACCAAGAGGTGATCGAAAGTCTGCTTACGACGCTGACATCACATACGCGGCTGACAAGCAAATCGTCTTCGATTTCCTCCGAGACCGCCTCGATATCCCACCCGCTGCGTCACTCTCGGGTTCGATCCTGCATGAGCTCTCGGGGGAGGGTGAGCCGAGCTGGCACCGGGGTGTTGTCCACCGGGGGTTCAATGCGGTCATCATCGACGAAGTCGACAGCATCCTGATCGATGAGGCTGCTACTCCCGCGATCATCGCTGCGGAGGAGCTCAGCGAACGCTCAGGCGAAGACCGGAGCGGTGCACACCATAGAACGGCCTGTGCGATCGCAAAGGACTTGGTTGAAAGCGTGGACTACAAGGTCGATCGAAAGCTGAGAAACGTCGAGATCACCGACGAAGGGCGTGCAAGACTTGGCGAGATGACCAGATCACTGCCCGCGTTCTGGACAGGACCTAGGCGGAGCGAAGAGATCGTGCGTACCGCGCTGCTCGCGAAAGAAATCCAGGTCCGGGGTGATGACTACATCATCCGCAATGACAAGATCGAGATTGTCGATCGCTCGACCGGGCGTGTACTCGAAGGCCGACAGTGGCAAGCCGGCCTCCACCAAGCGGTCGAAGCAAAGGAAGGACTAGACCCGACGGTTGCCAGGCGGACATCAACGCGTATCAGCTACGCGAGGTTCTTCCAGCAGTACAGACACGTCGCGGGCATGAGCGGCACGCTCAAAGAAGTGAACGACGAACTCTGGCGCACGTACGGCGAAGCAGTCGTTCGGGTTCCAACCCACAGACCTGTCATTCGCGATGAGCGCGAGGATATTGTGTTCGAAAACGAAGACGCGAAGCTAGAAGCCGTGGTTGAAAAGACCTTCCAGCTTCACAAGAAAGGCCAGCCAGTCCTGATCGGGACACGGAGCGTCCTGACGTCTGAGAAACTCGGTGCGATGCTGAGCGAGAAAGGTATCGAGTGCAGAATCCTGAACGCAGAACGGGAGAAGGAAGAAGCCGAGATCGTGCTTCACGCGGGCAAGGTTGGCGCGGTCACGGTCGCGACGAACATGGCCGGCCGAGGAACAGATATCAAGCTTGAGCCAGAGGCCAAGGAACTTGGTGGTCTCTTTGTGCTCGGAACCGAGAGGCACCAGGAGCGTCGCGTGGATCGCCAGCTATTCGGCCGGGCGGGAAGACAGGGCGACCCGGGTGCCGCACAGATGTATGTCGCATTTGATGATCAGCTCATTTGTGCGTCAGGCCTCCCTCCCCTGATTTGGCTAGCTAAGAAGCTCTCAATCAAGCCGCTGACCGCCCTGCTCTGGCGCCAGGCACAGTGGCTGGCCTCACGCAGGGCAGCTTCTCACCGGGTCACGACTGCAAAGAGTGACGCCTGGCAAGAGATGGCCATGCATACCTCGAAGAGTTAAGAGTCGCATTTGTTGTCAATTTGGGGTACCCTGAATGCACCTCTTCTGAAAGGAGGCAAGGCATGTTGCAGCCGAACTCACCAGGCTCGACCCCTGCCCGCAGGTTTGTCCCGAATGCCCCTTACCGGGTCGCACACGATCTCAACGGCGACTGGTGGATCTGGAGGCGTTCGAGCCAGAATTCATGGACGACCTACCAGCGGTGCAATTCAGAAGCCGAGGCTCAGTTGATCTGCGATGAACTCATCGCGGGCGGAAAGGTGCAGGAGCCCTCGACCGAAATCAAGAGTTGAGCGGCTTCGCTCTCGGCGATCGTTCCCGCAGAGCCGAACGGATAAACAAAACTGAAGCGCACAGCAGCGCTACGGCTCCGGCGAGTTCGAGCGACTCTTCGAGGATGTTGATCAGGCTGATCGAAAGTTGTTGCTCTACGCCCACAGCCTCAAAGGCCCATGTTGATGAGTCCATGGCCTTACCCAGGACGATCATAACGAATCCAGCACCTACACAAAGAATCCATGGTGTCAGTGAAAGAGCACCTCTGATATACCTGCCCGTGTATTTGCGGGCATAATCGACGAGCAGCACAATGATCCCGATCATGATGATCGAGACGATGATCTTCTCAGAGATAGATGCGTTGTTTCTAAAATAGAAACTCGAGCGGAACACGCCCTCGGTCGTGAACCTGTTATGGCAGTCAAGCTCGCGCGCTAATAGCAAGGCTGAAATTGCCGCCGTCTGCAAAGTGAATCGCCGGTCTACTCGCCAGAACGAGAATCCGCAGAGCAGAACAGTGATGGCAACATAGCTCAGGGCACTCCCGGTCTCGACGGGCCCAGATTCTGCGAGGAACTGTTGTCTTGCATTGCCTTCGAGCACGAAGGCTGTAATGACGCAACCACCCAGCACGAGCAGGACGAGGATGGCTGGAGGG
The DNA here is from genome assembly GCA_009827205.1 of Phycisphaeraceae bacterium. GTDB lineage: Bacteria > Planctomycetota > Phycisphaerae > Phycisphaerales > UBA1924. The sequence continues at coordinate 7,298 of WUAK01000077.1, forward strand.
AAGAGAGAGCCGAGCCTCGAGGTATCCTGCGGGACTGAGTTCACGCCTACCCCCATGCTGGCCGTGTACGGGACCGCGACGCTCTTCATTCACCCATTCTCGACAAGATCGGGTGGTGATGGTGAGAATCCGACTCGGTTGCCATCGGGGTGGCAATCCGCGAGAATCCCCCCATGACTGACACCGACCCCGCATCCGTGCCCGCCAAGCGTCGTGGGCTTCTCGATCTCGTTGAATGGATCGGCAACAAGCTGCCGGATCCTGCCCTGCTCTTTCTCATTGGTGCCGTAATCGTCATGATCGCGAGCCACATAGCCGTACTCAGGGGCTGGGAGGTCCAGCCTCAGCAGGCGGTGCAGACCGTCAACGAGGCCGGCGAGACCGTGATCGGGTTCGAGGACAAGGGAGATGTCCTGACACCGACAAGCCTGCTCACGGCAGACGGGCTGTACTGGTGCCTTCAGAGCATGGTGGCCAACTTCATGGGATTCGCTCCGCTGGGCATCGTGCTGACGGGCATGCTCGGCATTGGGGTGGCCGAACGCACGGGCATGATCGGTGCGATGCTCAAGGCATTCATGAAGATCGTCCCCAACACGATGCTCACCCCGACGATGCTGTTCCTCGGCATCATGAGCTCGATGGGCCTCGACGCGGGCTACGTCGTGCTGCCCCCGCTGGCGGCCGCGATGTACAAATCCGTCGGCAGATCACCCCTAGCGGGGATCGCGACGGTCTTTGCGGGTGTCGCAGCAGGTTTCAACGCCAACCTGCTCATCACAGGCCTCGACCCGATGCTGGCCAACCTGTCGCAAATCGGTGCAAATATATTGGATGAGGACTACGCCGTCGCCGCGACGTGCAACTGGTGGTTCGCGATCACATCCACGTTCGTTGTGACTGGCATGGGCTGGGCGGTGACGTCATTCTTCGTTGAGCGCCGTCTTGCAGGAAAATCGCCAGAGGACGGCGGACCTTCCGAGATCGACGACAGCGAATTGGAAGCTCAGGAGCTCACAGAGCAAGAAAAGAAGGGGCTCATCGCATCGGTCGTGACGATGGGTGTTCTGATTGGGATATTCCTGTTCACAGTCCTCGTGCCCGGCATGCCTCTCCATGACGACAAGATCCCAGGACTCGAAGATCCGTCGAAAATGTTCCTTGCCGATGTATATCAGGGCGAGATTGACGTGTCTGAACCCGACCCTGCGCTTGTAGTTGAGGGCGAGGGCTATTACACAGACGCGAGTGCAACAATCTTCGTCACTGACGACGGCGAATTGCTCCAGAAGCGAAGCCCGCAGTTCGAACGCTGGGTGAGCGTCGTTACCCCTCTCATCTTTCTCGGGTTCATCATCCCGGGCATTGTCTACGGCATCGTCCTGAAAAATGTCAGATCGAGTAAAGATGCGGCCAAGGTCATGATCGGTGCGATCGCGAACATGGCACCGATCATTGTGCTCGCGTTCTTCGCGGCTCAGTTTATTGAGTATCTCAAGTACAGCAACCTTGACAAGATGATCGCTTTCGAGGGTGGCATGATGCTCTCGCAGAGCAGCCTCGGTCCGAGCGAACTGGTCATCGCGTTCATCCTGGTGACAATGGTGTTCAACCTGTTCATCGGGTCAATGTCAGCGAAGTACACGATGTTTGCGCCAATCTTCGTTCCGATGCTCATGTTCGCGGGCATCAGCCCAGAGCTCACACAAGCGGCATACCGGATCGGCGACTCCACATCGAACATCATCACGCCGCTGAATCCATACCTCGTCATCGTGCTCGTGTTTATGCAGCAATACGCCCCGAAGAGCGGCATGGGCACGCTGGTGGCGATGATGATGCCCTACACGATCGTGTTCACGATCGGCTGGGGAATCATGCTGCTGGTCTGGATGTACTTCGGGTGGGACCTCGGGCTGGGTGGCCCGCTCGAGTACGCCCTGCCAACCGCGGAAGCCGCACCCGCGACGCCCTGATCGGGCAGTACATAACTGAAAAAAAGAAACCGGCCCGCGGATCTTACCGCGGGCCGGTCGTTTTTGTACTTGCTCAGCGAACCGCGATTAGCAGCCGGCGTTGAAGTTATTGACCCAGGCGGTGAAGTCAGTCGGGGTGCATGCGTTGTCGCCGTTCTGATCGCATTCGGGGAGGTTGTTGTTGAATGCGTTGACCCAGGCGGTGAAGTCAGTCGGGGTAACGGCACCGTCACCGTTCACGTCAGCGAGGCAGTCAGCGCCTTCAGGGCCAGCGCCTGGAACGTTGTAGTCGGCCTGAGCACCGGGCTTGAACATGCCGAGAACTGCGTCCACGCTCTGGGGCGGTGCATCCGCATCGAAGCGGAAGTTGTAGAGCGTGCCCCAGCGAAGGGCGTTGGTGTTTGGATCGGTGTTGAAGTCTGCGGGCGAGTTCCAGACTACCTCGTTGCCGACGACCGAACCGGTCCAGTCGGTGTTGTCAAACGGCTCACCCGAGTGGTAATCCACGTCGTGGAAGCCGATGTTGGTAACGGTCACACCGTTGCCGATCGGAACACTGAAGCTGCCGGCCGAGCGGTCGGAGTTCAGGTTGTAAATCGCGTACTCGTAGTGCCACGTGCCGTCACCGTTGTCGGAAGTCTTGTAACCGATCCAGAAACGACCGTCATTGGGGACGTCGAGCGGGTTCAGGACGACCGTGTTGTCAAAGTCCTGCCAGGCCTGGATAGCCGGGGAACCACGCATAGTCTGCCCTGTGAAGCTCGCAGGGTAGCCACCGCTTGAGAGGGAGCTACTGACGTTGATTCGGCGGTAAGAAGCGTTGTTGTTGTCGTTACCAGCCGCGGCATCATCGGGGGTCACGTAGTGACCTTCACCGAAGTACAACGCGCCGGCGTTCATGGCTGGATCGAGGTCATCGTTGTCGACTTGGATTCGCTTGAACAAAACGTTGCCGGTTTGGCCGTCACCAGTGAATGGCCAGGGGTAAGCGCCCGTTGCGGCGTTGATCTCAAACTTGGGGCCCATACCCGACTGCTGGCCGTTGAGGCTTGAGCTATAGGGGTCGTTGCAGCCTGGGCCTAAAGCATCACCGTTCGGGTGGGGGTCACATTCGCCAACGGGAGCGCACAGGCCGCTGCCCTGGATCGCGAAGAAGGCGTGCTTGAGCCAACTCTGTCCGATCTGCTCGAAGCGACCATCCTTCAAACGGAACATGTTCTGCGACATGACCGGGTGGAGGTTTGCCGGCGTGCCATCGCTCAGCGTGTCGTCCCAAAGGAGATCGACATCACCGATGTTGCACGACTCGGTACCGATGGAGTAGGCCGAGACACCGTTGAGGCCGCCCCAGAAGGATGGGCCTGCTATGTCACCTGCGATAACGTCGGCACC
>WUAK01000078.1 GCA_009827205.1 Phycisphaeraceae bacterium
GTGCGGCTGGAGGCCATGCTCGGCGTGCTCCCGGGCGCCGAAGGCGAAGATCCGGCGAACCCGGTGTTCATCTCAGCGAACGACGTTGATCAGATCAACGCCGCGGTGACGTGGGCGACCGATCTCGGCCTGCGCCCAGTCATCGTCGGCGGCAACGACGCCCCGCTCTGCGCGGAGCTTCTTCGGATGCACGACATCCCAGTCATCATCAGAGGCACCCAGCGCTTCCCCAAGCGAAGCGACTCCCCGCACGACGCGGCGTACACGCTGCCCATCGAGCTGACCGAGCTCGGTATCCGCTGGTGCATGGGCACGAACGACGACACAGCGCACGAGCGCAACCTTCCCTACAACGCCGCGAAGGCCGTCGCGTTCGGCCTCGATCACGAGCAGGGGCTCAAGAGCATCACAATCAATACCGCGGAGATTCTCGAGATCGACGACAGGCTCGGCTCGCTCGAACCAGGCAAGCACGCAACGTTCATCCTGACCAACGGCTCGCCACTCGAGATGACCACCAATCCGGTCATGGCCTTCATCGATGGCAAAGAGATCAGCCTCGAGTCGAAGCAGTCAGACCTCGCCGAGAAATACCGCGAGAAGTACCGCCAGCTCGGCATCACGCGAGACAACTGACCTACAAAGCCAATGAACAACACCAAACCCCCGCCGTTTGGCGGGTGTTTTCTTATATTGCACGTTCGATCGAGATGATCCGGCGCTTTAGAAGTCTTTCTCGAACGTGTCTCGGAGATCGATCGTCTCGCCCCCGCGACCGATCGTCCGCATGAACACGCGCACCCGTACGCGGACGACCTCGCCCTCATTGTTTGCGCGTTGGGAAAGCCAATCGGGTAATTCCGCAAGCGGCACGCGGTACATACCCGTGACATCGAACATCGCTGAGTTCCGATCTGGGTTCGTCAGATCCGCGCGCCACTGGTCAGCGAGCGTCGCAAGACCCTGAGACACACCACCGATCCGAAAGATCTGGACCTGCACCACGCCTGGCGACTTTGTCAGGTGCCCCCATCGATCCGCGAGCTCGAAGTAGACCGCGAGTTCTGGCTCGCCGTCGGTGCCCATCTCAAGCCTGGTAAGCGGGCTGATCCGTAGCGATTCGGGCGAGAACTCATACGCGAGCACAGAATCGAGCTCGTCGGGCAAATCGCCGCCCTTAGAGGAACATCCCGGGGCACACGCGAGCCCGAGCATCGGCACCAGTAGGCAGACACACCGTCGGATCATGGGCAAGAGTCTAAGCCCGCTCTGACCCACGCGTTGATCGTGACGGTTCCTGAACAGATCGAGTAGTGTGATCTGAGTCGAGCTGCACGGAGCATCCGCATGACATACCCGCCCCAATGGCGTTCAGAGCAAGATCCTGCAAATGCTGTTCAGCTCATCCAAGAGTATCCATTTGCCCACCTCATCACGTCTCACACCGGGCTGCACGCAACGCGTATCCCGTTTGTCATCGACAACGGGGACAAGCACCCGACGCGGATCTCTGCCCACCTGAACAGGCAGAACCCGCAGGTTGAAGGGCTCGACGGTGCCCCGGTTCTTGTGGTGTTCTCTGGTGCATCCACGTATGTCTCACCGCACTGGCGGACCGACCTCTCACGTGCGGGCACGATCGACTACGAGGAGGTGCGTATCAGAGGGAAGGCCAGAGTCATCGACGACATCGACAGATTCTGCGGCTTCATCGACCGGCTCTCATCACTCCTCGAGCCGCAATACCGCGAAGCGGGCGAATTCCCCATCTGGCAGACCAACATGGCTCCCGAGGGCTACATCGAGAGGTTGTATCCGAACATCACGCTCTTTGTAATCGAGATCGACGAGCTTGAGATGGTCTCAAAGCTGCACCAGAGCTTCCCGGAAGAAGATCGGCGTTCGATAGCTGAGCACTTATCCAGATGCAAACGCGACGGCGCCCGCTCTATAGCCGAGAAGATCAAGTCCCAGCTCAAGAGCTAAGACCGCTCCGTACCGCTCTGCACGCTCCGATCGCCGGTAAACCTGCTCTCGATCGCTGAGGCCAGCCTGCTCTGACCAGTTTCAAGCGACACAATCGCGCGGGTGTTGGACTCCAGCGCTGCCAGCAGCACACCCAACTCCCGCTTGTCGCTCATGATCCTCTCATGCTGCTGTGTCAATTGTCGTTCCCGTTCCCCGGCCAACCGCCGCTCGGTAAGCCACATCAATCCAATAAGACCGGCCGCCCCGAGCTGAGCGAGCACAGTGACCACCTCTGCTTCCATACCCATCACACCTCCTCAGTCAGGCCGTGCCAGTGAACTTGTGGAACTCCGCGAGATACCCGATTGACACCTTTCGTCCCCGGTCGGTCTCCTCGCCCCAGGTCAGCCTCGAGAAAAACATCTCGATCCAGCTTCTGCCGTGCAGATCGACAAGCGTCCCGAGACCTTTCGCATCGAGTGACGCCTGTATCGCATCGCGCAGGGTCCAGAGCGCCGAATCCGTCGATGCGACAAGGCGACCCGTGATCAAGATCTTCCACTCGTAGGCACCGTATTCGAAGAACACCGGAGTAGGCACGTCGCTCGTAAAGTCCGGCGCAAGCAAGAATCCTCGCCGCGTCATCCCAAACCGGTGCGGCCCGGACCCAAATAGATCCACACCCTTCCATGAACTCGCCAACCTAAACCCCCTCCACCGATACCGGATCCGACACGCCGTCCGATGAAACCGCGACCATCGTGACCACGCGATGAACACCGCTGCGACTGAAATCATGATCGACTCGCGTGACCACGACACCCACCGTCACGCTCGACCAACCCGCATCAGTGCGACCAAACCCAGCCCTGAACTGCAGCTGACCCTCATCACCTGGCACGACCGTCCCAAGCTCGCTCCGCTCGATCTTCCTCGTGACCTTCACGCTCACTCGTTGCTCGGGTACATCCGCAAACACAACGTGCGGCCCGAGATCTCCAACCTCCACAACCTCCCTGCTCGCGGTCCTGTCGATCGCGATCGACTCCACACCCAACCAGAGTTCTCCATCGAAATCCACCGACTCCGGCGCTAACACAAGCATGTCTTTCTCCACAGATCAGCCACGAAGAAACCGCGTGACCGTGGGGCGTCGCGTCGCGTCTGCCACCCCGTCACCGTCGGTATCGATCAAAGCGCTCACTCGCTCACGCTCGTCCTGGAAACGCTTGCGGTACATCTCCGCGCGATCCGCGAACGTGTCGGTTTCACTGCCGACACCGGATGCGCTCGCCGCGCTGAACACAAGGTGCAACGTCCCGAATACCTCAAGCCTGCGGAGCGCACCAGGGTTCACGATGCTCTGCTCTGTCACCATGCTCTCGCCCGGTACGACATCAACATCCGACTCGATGCCGAGCATTCTAAGAATCTGATCGTGCACCTGCTGCATCTGGTGAGCGAATGTGTACACCCGAATCGTCGTGCTCGCAGAATCAGGCGGCAAGATCACCGGATCATCTACACTCGCACGCGGCACTGAAAGAGCAAGCTGAGTCGAGCCCAGCGCCTGCACTATCTCATACGAAGCCTCTGTGTAGTTCAGAACTTGCCCGGCGCCGATCCCAGCCGCGGTAAAGTCCGCGCCCGCCGCAACGACTACACCAGACGTCACCGTCCCGGTTTCCGACACCAGCCGTTGACCAACCCATACAACATCAAGGAACAGCCGAGGCTCATACACCAAAAGATCTCGATCCTGCGCGAACATCCACACCCCCATTCAGTTTCAAAGTTCCAAAGCCCGGCGCAGGCTCTCGCCCACGCCAGACCGACGCCCCACGCCCCCACCGCGGAGCGCCCCGCCGCGACTCAGACCGCCAGTCCCTGCAGCTTCGCGTGAGCCTGCTCGTTCTTCATCTCGAGCGTGTACTCCCCGATCACCTGGCCTTTGAATGAGTCGCCGCTGGCCGCGAGCGGCTTGAAATGGAAGCTCCGACCCTGCAGCGGCATCACCTCGATGCGCGACGAGTCCAGAAGCAAAAGCGTGTCCGCCGGAACCCATCTGCTCAGCACGACCCGGCATACACCGAAGTCACTCTCGTACACGTTGATCATGTCACGGAATGAAGTTTCCTCCGGAACATACTGACGGCTCGCGGATGCAAAGTCGTTGATCTTGCGCTTCTGCGCCCCACCAACTACGATCGTGTCCACACTCCCGCTCGACTGATCCCATACACGGCGCAGCGCCGCGTTGAGCAGCTCCTCGTTCAGCTCATCGCTCCCGGTGCCGCTGCCGTCGGGCATCCCATCCTCGCCCGGCGCAAGATCGTTTGTTTGTATGAGCGGGATGATCCCGTTCATCGACCGCCTGACCGAAGCGCTGCCGACCTGCGTAAACTCCGGCGCGACGCCGTTGATCACGCAATTCTCAAGATCACGGAGAAGCTCTCGCATCCGCTCCTGTTTCTGGTAATCCACCTCGTCGTCCACACCGAACGCGCGAGACGCCTGCATAGAACCCGACACATCAATCGATGACGTGAATATCTGCGTGTAGTTTTGCTGCCTGGTGCGATTCGTAAACCGCGCGACAGGCGCATCATCGCCCTCGAGTGCCGCGTTGCCCAGAATGTTGAGCACCATGTTGTCGGCGAGCGCCTCAGACGTTGTCGCGCCGTACCCGCGGACCACCGAAAGCGTATCGCCCGTCACCGCCGCGACAAACATGACCTCTCCCGAGTTCTCGGGCTGAACCAGATCACCTACATTGAAACGAGAGCCGTTATCGACCGTGATCGTCGTCGCAGTAGTTGCACTGGGCGAGAACGACGACTGGTTAATCGCGTCCGCGTTCGCCATGAGCTCGTCCTCAATCCACTCGTGCACAGTGCTCTGTGCGGGCCTCTTCGCATCGCCGATGTGATCGAGCAGCGCCGTCTCGTACGGCGAAACGATCCCGATCACATCGCTCACATCCTCAACAAGCTCAGGCAGATCCACTCCCGCCCCGTACGTTGCCTTCCCCGTAAACGCCATAGCAATTGTCCTCCTTGCCGGGCGCACACCAATCGCGCACCCTATCTTGTAAACCAACCAACCAAACACAAAAACCGAAAGACTCAGCCGCGCCGGCGCCTGAGATACCTCAGAACCGCACGACGGTCACCCGTCTGACGGGCCTCCTCCGCCAACTCCGAGAGCGAGTCACGAACCGGCGCCGGCCCGCCAGACACGGCACTCCCGGAAACAGGCGCCTTCTTCGGCCGAAAGAGGAAAGACTTCGTTGAGACAAGATCAGACACAACGCCCTCAATACTTGCCTCTACGTTCTTCAGCTTCTGCCCTGCAAGAAGCATCGCAGTCTCGAGATCAACAACACCTGCCTCGATCAAAAGCCGCTCCAGATTCTGCGTCTGATCAACGAGGGAAAGCTGTTTCTCAAGATCTGCTATCGTCTCAACCGCAGCGGCCAGCGCCGCCTCTAACTCATCAATACGGCCACCATCCGATTCCACATCTACACCGTCAATCTGATGAGACGCTTCGACCCGAGTCTCTGCTGTGTCCTCACCGCTCGACTCATTCGCACCGCCACCGGTTGCTACTTCCTCAATCCCCTGCATCACTTACCCTCCTGTATAGCTTCGTGACCCACTTCAACCGAGTCTTCTGAGACCGGCACGATCCCGAAGTGCTCTGCGATCCGGTCATCAGGCACACCAAGCTCCCTGCGAATGCGCGCCGATGCCGCCAACTCGTCATCACCAATCGGGAGCGGGTCTGGCCACTCAACCTTCAGCTCCCGATCACCAAGCTCTGTTTCGATCAAGCCCGAATCGCCCGCTGCTGCGAGCACCATCTCACTGATCTCAACCATCCCGCGCCCGTACGTCACGCGTTTGCGGTTTGTCCTGCTGATCAGGTTCACCATCGTGACGCGCAGCGCGTTGGCGCTCGTCAGATTCCCGACACGCGCCTCGATCACACCGCTCGCCACGGGAGGCACACCACTTACTTTGTCCAGCGCCTGGCGGATCTCACCAATATGACGATCCTCGCTCGGACTCGCCGCATCGCCTCCGAACGAATCGATACTCGCTTCCGGGTTATCTGTTGACCAGACCGTCCCTGGAGACACCGGCATCCGATCGAACCCATCGATCCCCTTCGCCAGATACATCTTGAATGACTGAAGCGTCACCCTGCTTGCACGATCAGAAAGCCTCGTATTCAGCTCGTCCTGCAGAGGGATCAACGGCTCAACATCACCAACACCCTCGTACCGCAGAGGCTGAGACATGTTCTGCACATGCGCAACCGGCACAACCCCAGACAACACACCACCGTCGTCTCGCTCGATCAACTCGCCGCCGATCCAGAGCTCACGCCCGCCCGGCCCAAAGACCTCCGTGTACGTCTCTGTCCGGCGACGACGACCCCACTCGCTCCTGCCTTTGCCGGCGAGCCTCCGCACCAAACCGACGCGCTCGACCTCGTTCGCTTCGCGCTCGTAGTGGATCACGTACCCAGCAAGCGCGCGATAGTCGGATGGATCCGAAACCGCGATCCCCCGACATGGCGTCACAGGCTCGATCCTGAACGCACGACCGGCCTGACGCATCAACCCGCGCAACGCGTGGTGCGATGCCCCCGATGCCCGCAGCTTCACAGCGCGCCTGCCAAAGGAAGAAAGCGCCTCATCGTCAACACGCAGCAGCAAATCAACATGACCGTAGACATGCCCGATCAATGCCGCGTCCTGCAGAAGCTCGACCCCTCCAGACGATTTCCAGGCAGACTCCACAAGCTCATCAATCAACTCGCGCGTCGCCTCCGACTGAGCCGTACTCACGATCGTCGGCTGCTTCCCGAACAGGAAGTCGATCATCGCGTGCACACGCCAGGCGATGTCGTTCTCGATCACCACCTCGCGACGCTCCGCGTACCGGTCGTCACCAACAACACCCACGCGCCCGCCAGTCACACGCGCCGGCAAACCCTCTTCCTGCGCGAGCCGACGACTTGATTTCGTCAATCCGTCAGCGCCCACGCCCGTCGTGTGGATGGCAGGGTTCCTGTAGTACGCCCAGAACCGCTCGAGTTCGGGCGCTCCCTGTTCCTGCCCGCGGATCAGGTGATCCACGAGAGCCGGGTCGAGCCCCACCGCCGCCCCCGGCCTTGCTTCCCCGTCCTGCCTGCCACCCACACTTGCCATCCGAGACCTCCTCGTTCAAGAGAGCCGCATCAGGCAAGCCCTCTATAAAACAGATCCCGAGACACGTTCTGGCGCACAAACACGGAAGCACAAACGCGGCGCTGCGCACAAACCCCTGCCGCACAACGAATAGAAAATTCTGATATTTCGCACACCGACCCCGCCGATCACCTATCCGCCGTGCGCGCACCGCTCACCACCGCGCGCACAGAAACGCCGGTACAACTCAACCCTGATTCTTCAAGTGAGAGATCAGTCCTCGATCGGTTCGACCCGAGAGTACTGATCCAGGTTCAGCGTCACGATCTCGCCGTCGGCTTTCTCGATCTCGAGGCGCTCGAGCCAGAGCTTGTGGTCCTTCGCGTGCGCAAACCACGACCCGGTCTTGCCCTGCCCGAAGGACACGATCGTCCCCTCAACGGTCGCGATCTGCGAACCGCTCAAGCGGGGGATCTGCTGCGTCACACGCACCTTCTGGCCGACCTGGTACTGCTGCTGATCGTTCATGAGAGGCCAGTATAGCCCGCCGCCCGCTCAGCCCGCATCGACCAGCCCCTGCACCTCATCAAGAACAGCCTCGGCACGCTCGGCAGTCGGCGCCTCAGCGATCAGCCTCAGGATCGGCTCCGTGTTGCTTGCCCGGACATGCACCCACGAGCGGTCCGAATCGAAGTCCACCCGCACGCCGTCCTGCGTGTCCACGCGCTCGTTCGTGTAGTGAGCCGCCAGCCGCTCGATCGCGGGCCGAGCATCCTCCTTCTTGGCCAGGGGCTGCTTCCTCTTGACAATCGCATAACTCGGCACATCCGCCACGAGTTCGCTCACCGTCTTGCCGGTCCTTGCCATGAGCGAGAGCACCAGCGCCATCGACGACAGCGAATCCCGCACATACGTCACCTTGGGCCAGATCACCCCGCCGTTGCCCTCGCCCCCGAGGACGACGTTCTTGCCATCCTTCTTTAGCCGCTTCATCGCCTCGACGACGTTCGCCTCGCCCACCGCGGTCCGCACGACGCTTGCGCCGTACGAAGCAGCGACATCGTCGATCATCCTTGAAGTCGAAAGATTCGCGCAGAGCACGACATCTCCACCATTTTGCTCACCGCCCTGCTTGTGTTTCATGGCTTCGAGCACCGACACCGCGCAGAGCACGAGCGTGTACTCCTCGCCGATGTAGCCGCCCTTCTCATCCACGATCGCCAGCCGATCCCCGTCGGGGTCCTGCGCGAACCCGACATCCGCCTTCAAGCCCGGCACCGCGTCGCACAACCCGCCCTCACCGGAGAGGTTCTCCTCTGTGGGCTCGGGTGTGTGGGGGAATATGCCGGAGTCGTCGCCGTGGAGTTGCACAAGTCTGAAACCTGCATCCTTGGCGAATAACTCCGTGATACGCCCACCGCTACAGTTGACCGAATCAACAACTACAAGCAGTTCTCGAATTGCTGCCTGCAGATCTCCAGAAGAAATATTGCTATTGACTAGGCCAAGCCTGGCAATCTTTCTCAATCCGGCACTGACTTGCTGAATATGTGAATCTGCGAGATTGTCAACTGCGATCACACGCGACTCTCGTAGCGGCTTGACCGATGCCCCCTTACGGTATCTATCAATTATCTCCCCAGCAGTCGATGCAGACGGTGCATAAAAGGAATTCCAAGTACCTTCGTTCATCTGCTCCCTAGTAGACTCAACTGCCATCCGCATGATTTCATCTATCGAAGGCTCACCATCACCTTTGTATTCTGGAATCTCTGGTTGATCACTTATTAGCCATTTGATTCCATTCCACTCTTGCGGGTTGTGGCTTGCTGTGATGATGCCCGCTGCAACAACATACTTCCCGCCCAGTGAAGTATGAAGAAGCGATTGTCCTGCAAGTCCAGCAGTCGGGGTCATCTGCACACCAGCGTCGTAAACATCAAGACCGCTTCCAAGCAATCCAGAAATCACCGCCTGCTTGAGTGGCTCATACCCCGCGCGCCCATCGGCAGCTATGGCTACAGCACTCCGGTCTCCATACGTATCTACCACCCAGCCGCCGAAAGCCTGCGCATACCGCACCGCCAGATCGAGCGTCAGACTCTCCCCCACGATCCCCCGAAGCCCACTCACCCCAAGCATCAGCGGCGCATCACCCATCTCGATCTCCATCGGCCCCGCCGCCCGTCCGGGGGGCTTCTTCACAGAATCGCAACCTTCGCCAAACGCTCACATCCCCAAAGGCTTCTACCACCCTACCCTAGTCCCATGTTCACGATCACCGTCCAGTCGACCTTCTCCGCAGCCCACGCCCTCTCGATCGCGGGCCAGAAAGAAACCCTCCACGGCCACGACTTCGTCACGACCGTCGAGATCCAGGGCGACCGCCTCGATCAGGACGGCCTCGTCTGCGACTTCCACACCGCCAAGGCCGCACTCGAAGCGATCCTCGACGAGTTCAACAACGGCAACCTCAACGAGATCGGCCCGTTCAACCAGCCAGCCGGGGGCGTGAACCCCACCGCCGAGAACATCGCAAAGTACATCTACTCCGAGATGCACTCACGCCTCGACGCAGCCCTCGAGCCGCACGCCAAGGTCACCGCCGTCAGCGTCACCGAATCGCCCGGCTGCGCCACCACCTACAGGCCATAACAACCCTGTAATCATAAAGCCGACCTTGTTTACTGCTCTTCGTGAGCCTTGCCGAGCCCCTCGAGCACATCGTCCAGCTCCCACGGCACGCCCCGACCGGCGATCGCTCTGCAGATCCGATCGACGTGCACGTGGCTGTTCTCGATGAACACCTTCGCGCGGTTCTGGCTCCCGCCGCACGCGGTCCCCGCAATGTACACGCCGGGCACCGACGACTCCATCGTCGTCCGATCAAGCACAGGCCGTTCGACCTCACCCGTCAGCTCGACCCCGAGCTGGTCGAACAGCGTCCGGTTCTGCAAGTAGCCTGTCAACATCAGCACGTCATCAGCCGCGACCCTATCGCCCGAGTCGAGCTCGACATCGTCAGCCCTCACACGCACAACGTTCGTGCCGGGCATGAAACCGATCCGCCCCTTCTCGATGAGCCACTCGAGCTCGGGCAGCACCCAGTACTTGATCCGGTCCGCATCGAACTGGGCCTGCCGATAGCAGATTGTCACCTGCGCGCCGGCTCGGTAGAGCCTGATCGCCGCCTCCGCCGCGGAGTTCTTCCCGCCCACGATCACTACGCGCCTGCCGAAGTAGCGGGTCACATCCTCAAGATAATGACTCACATGCGGCAGATCCTCGCCCTCGCACCCGATCAGCCGACCCCTGTGCATGTTTCCGATCGCGAGCACGACACGCGACGCGCTCACCTTGTGTGTTTCACCGAACCCCGCACCGGGATCGCTCGGCCCCCCCACACCGCTGCCGCTGCCCCGGTCGCGCC
>WUAK01000079.1 GCA_009827205.1 Phycisphaeraceae bacterium
TCTCGGGGTCGTTGTTGGCAGCCTCTTCAAAGAGCTTGTTGAGTTCTTCACGCTTCTCGGCGATCTGCTTGTCGCGCTCTTCGGATTGCTTCTCGAAATTGTCGTTGAGCAGATCGATCGCTGCACGGATGTCCGTGGTGTTGTCCGGGTCGATCTCGTCGGGGATGTTCTGCAGGGCGCGGAGCGTGCCGTGCTTATCACCGACGCTCGCGGCGTCCCAGACGGCCTTTGACCAGTCGCTGCTCTGGAGTTCCGCGACCTGCGCGGTAGAACCCGATACGGCGACCGTCATCGCCACAGAGGCGGCAAACGCACGACTCAGAACCTGGACACAACCCATGAACGCCTCCATTCGTCTCTTGTCCCCCGGAGCCAGGACATTCGCAGGCATCGGCCCGACGGATGACTTGGGTGAGGGCACCACACCAGCCTTGGGGTGGTGACAGCATATTGGACGGGCGAGCGGACGTCAGGGTTCGGTCCACCCGCACCATCAGAGGAAATCTTCTAACCGGAACTGGTATTTCGGGCTGCAGGGCAGGAGTTTCAGTAGGTCTTCTTGTGAACGAGCAGAATCGCCCCTGAGAGCGCCAGAGAGCCGATTACGGCTGCCGCTAGCAGGATCGGCGTGAACGCGGATTCTGATACAACTCCCCCGGCAACGAGGAGTGAGGCGAGCAGCCCCATGGCTGGCCCCAGGGCGTATCCAACACCGATCAGGGCCTCGTGGGTGGCTCCTGAGTCGATCTCGCCCTCGCCGACCTCCAAGGCGTAGTAGATCGCAGCGGTGTAGACGAGACCCTTGCCGGCTCCGAAGAGCACGAGCGCGGTGACGAGTGATGCGATCCCGATCACAGAGCCTCCAATCGCGGGTGCGACGATGCACCCTGTGAATCCGAGGATGAGACAAGCGGCTCCGAGCGAGAGGGGCCAGGCCTTGCCGTGCCAGCCGTGCCAGCGTTCGAGCAGGACCATCGTGGGGATGCGCGATGTCATCCAGAGAGAGACGATGACCGTCTGCCAGGAAAGATCGATCTCCATCTGAGCCATGGCAACCGGGAAGAAGGGACCCAGGACACCCGCGAGTGTGTAGCTGACTGGCAGCAGCGTGCGGGCCGCAACGAGCAGGCTCTTTGAGTTCGGTGCATCAGCATCGACCGTGTCCGACAGGTGCTTGGGGGGCTTGGATGGGAACGGGATCATGAGCGCAACGGCGAGCATGTGCAGCAGAATGATGCCCACGAACGAGAGCATGGGCATTTGTTCAAGCGTTGGAGCCATCATCCAGAATGCGACGACCACCGCGGCGGTCCAGACGATGTTGAATTGGCCCGCAGCGGACCGGAGCTGTTTGTTGCGTCGCCCGCCTGCGATGTTCCATTCGACGATGGGCCACATGATGCCGGTGAGCACGCCATAGCCCGCTGCTACAAGCCAGAACCCAATGTCGGAGTTTGAATCGAGCCAGCTCAGTAGGAGGGGGATCGCGGCGACCAAAGCGCCTGCGAACGTTGTGAGCATGAGGAGTGATTTTGCTGAAATCGGTGACTTGCGTTTGGATTCGAGTGACCGGACGATGGGACCCGTCATGCGGGAGCTGAAGATGTAGGTGATCCCGAAAAGAACGCCCAGACCGAAGAGCTGGGAGCGGTTGAAGCCAGCTGATTGTTTGGCGATAAAGCCGAGCCCGTGGGTCAGTGAGCCAGTGCCGATGCTGAGGATGAACGTGACCGCCAGGACGAAGACGAGCGGCGAGGGCTTCTGGTTGGCATGTGCGTCTGTCAACGTGGATTCCGGGTGGTGAGATGGGTGAGCCGTGCTCATTGCTTATGGGGCGTGGCGATCGTACGATCGTTCCTTGCCACCGGTCGAACCCCGGTCGGTAGGGGCTCGTAGCTCAACTGGATAGAGTGTCGGCCTCCGAAGCCGAAGGTTCCGCGTTCGAATCGCGGCGAGCCCGTTTCACCCAAGCTCTAAAACACACCACGGAGCCAGCATCATGCACGTTCGGCGCACCATCGGCATTGCAGTTCTCACTTCGATCGGGCTGATGGGCATGCCCGCCTTGGCACAGGACGCTGCACCTGCTCAGCCCGAGGCGCAGGAAGAGAAGAAGGACCTGCCGAAGGCGTCCGACGTCTTTGACAGGCATATCGAGGCGCTTGGTGGTATTGATGCGATCAAGGCGATCGACTCACGTCGGCTCAGCGGCCGGATCAAGATTTTTGTTCCTGGGAATGAGACTCCAGCGGTGACCGGCATCTTGAGGCTTGCGGCGAAGGCCCCAGACAAGATCGTTCAGGAGATCATCATCCCCGGCCAGAGCACTCAGAAGCGCGTGTTCGACGGCAAGGCGGGTTGGTTGATTGTTGATGACGGTGAACCCACCGCTCTGGTCGGTGAAGATCTTGAGCGCTTTACGGTCTCATCGCGTTTCTACGCGGAGGCGGATTACGAGACGCACTTCAAGAGCATCGAAACCGTTGATGTGCAAGAGACCCCTGAGCAGGGAAATCTGGTCATGGTCCGGGTCGAGCACCATTCTGGACGCGCTGAGGCTTACCTGTTCAGCGAGGAGACCGGTCTTTTGGTAGCGGTTGTGGGTCAGCGCCAGACGCCGCAGGGGCAGACGCTCCAATTTCAGCGGACTTACGAGAATTACACCGAGTTTGACGGGATGAAATTCTCGACAGTGATCCGTGAGCTCGCTGGCGGGCAGATCATCGAGCTTGAGTTCAGTAACGTTGAGAACAACGTCGATGACTTCCCGGAGATCGAGCGTCCTGCGAACATTCTTGATGCGGACATCAGCGCGTATCAGAAGTCTGAGTGATAGCTAAGAGTTAGTCACGCAGCGAGCAGCAGGTTCCAAATTTCTTGCAGACAGGGTGGTCGGCGCACGTTTTCATGCGTGCGCTGCAGGCGCGCCTGCCGTGGAAAATGAGCAGGTGTGAGAGCAGCCCCCAGTCCTTGCGTGCAAATAGTGCCATGAGTTTGCGCTCGATTTTGACCGGGTTGCCGATCTCGTCTTCTTCGATAAGGTCGAATCGTTCCGAGAGACGCATGACGTGCGTATCGACGACAACGCCTACGTTGATGTTGAACGCATTACTCAAGACAACGCCGGCGGTTTTGCGTGCGACGCCTCGGAGGGAGAGCAATTCGTCCATCGTTTGTGGGATTTCGCCGTCGAATTCCTCGACGACGGTGGTCATCGCGCCGTGGACGCTTTTGGCTTTGTTGCGGAAGAAGCCGAGCGTTTTGACATAGGGCTCGATGTCCTCAGGCTTTGCTTTGGCGTAGTGGGCGGGTGTAGGGAACTTCTTGAAAAGTGCGGGTGTGGCCTTGTTGACGGCAACGTCGGTGCACTGCGCCGAGAGGATCGTCGCGATCAGCAGCTCGTGTGGCGCTGAGAAGTTGAGTTCGCAGTGAGCGTCGGGGTACGCCTCCTTGAGCGCATCGCAGAGCCTTTTGGCGCGGCGTTTCTGCGCGGGCTCGACCTGCGGGAGCTGGAAAGGGATGTCCTTCATGCCTCTCGGATTGGTTGGGGTGGCGGTCATTTGAGTTGTTTGCCCTTAGAGAGCGACGGCTCTTCGAGAGTGCGTTTGGTTGAGGTCCTGGTTAGCGTATTAAGGTTCGATGCACCGGAGGCAGCGAACGCGCCCGATGTCGTCAGGAGCAGCGCACAGAGGAACGACCCTACCATGACACGGCTCGCGGTGGGGTGATCCTTGTCGAAAGCCTGCTGGTACACGAGGGCGGCTTCGTTGTCGCCTGTCTTCGCTGCGTCCCAGTAGTTGGCCAGGTTCAAGTTCATGCGTGGACCTAGGAAGGCGAATGAGTAGGCCAGAATTGAAATCGCCGCGAGCAGGGAGATGATGCGCAAGGCGGTGACGATCGGCTTCGCCCATGCGTCTGCGGTGAGAGCGATCACGCCCAGAGTCAGCCCAGTGATGATGATGCAGCCCAGTTGGACGGCGTCGGAGATCAGGAAGATACGTGATGCGACGTGTCCCGCGGCGAGGCGCCAGTGGGGCCCCGTGTAAGCCGCGTATTCAGGTAGAGAGGGGTCTAGGGCCTTTACGACAGGGAAGATGACCGCCGCGGCGGCTCCGGTCATGGCCAGGGCACCCATCCAGAGGCCTGCAAAGGTGAGATGCACGGTTTCGAGCAGACGCCTAAGTGGTGACATGGTCTGCGATGGTAGGGGGCCGGGCGACCTACAACTTGTCGTGAACGAAGACCTCGGCATCCCAGGGATTCCCGATCTTGCCTGCTCGCTCAGGGGGCTTGCGGCCTCGACGGAAGTAGAGGCGGCCTCGGCGCGAGGGCTGATCGGTTGGGTGAACAGCATGGGGTACCGCGCGATCGCGCTTGACGGGACGCACCCTGAGCTTCGCGCGAGATCACTAGATCGCAGCGCGAGGCGAGACCTGGCTGCTTCGCTCAAGCGTTCACAGCTTGGTCTATCGGGGATCGACGTCTTCGTGCCGGCCAAGCACTTTGCGGACCGGGAGCATGCGGACCGTGCGACCGCAGCGGTGTACGGCGCAATCGAGCTTGCGAGGGAGCTCGGTTCGCTCGGCGCGGGTTCTCATGCGGTGGTGTGCTTTGCGCTGCCCGACGAGCCAATGGAGGGCGTTGATTCTGAGATCGCGGCTCAGGCTGAGCGGTTCGGTGTTACGGTTGCCGTGGTTCGGCGGGACGTGACTGGGCTTGAGCGTGCGGTGGATGTAGATGCGCTCATAGACGCGGGTGTAGAACCGGCAGAGCGGATTGCCAAGGGATGCATGCAGATCCGTTGGGGCGGACCCAGACCCGATCGAAGAGTAGAACTCATGCCGATCGCTGGTGCGTTTGCGATGTCGGGCGGTGGGTCATGCGTGGTTGATCTGTCCCACGGTAGAGATGTGCGGGCAACCGCGGAGCGTGCGCTCGATGCTTGGTCAAAGCTTGCGCTGTTTGGTTGAGTTAGTCGGCGAGTGAAGCCGGGTCGATGTCGGCGTTTGTGTAGACACTCTGGACGTCGTCGTTGTCTTCGATACCTTCGATGAGGTTGACGACTTTCTTGGCGTCCTCGCCCGCGACGGCGACGGTGTCGTCCGGGATCTTGGCAATCTGGGCTTCTGTGATCTCGATGCCAGCTTCTTCGATCGCGACCTTCACCTGCTGAAACTCTGTGGCCTCGGTGATGATGGTCCAGAAGCCTGCGTCGTCGCTGTCGGCTTCGGGGGCCTGGACATCCTCGGCGCCGGCTTCGATCGCGAGATCCATGATCTGCTCTTCCGAGACCTTGGCGGCGTCAACAAGAATCTGTCCCTTGGTCTGGAACATGTAAGCGACGGTGCCCGCGTTGCCGAGCGAGCCCCCGCCCTTTTTGAAAAGGGTTCGGATTTCTGTGACGGTGCGGTTCTTGTTGTCGGTGAGCGTGTCGATGATGATGGCGGTGCCTCCCGGCCCGTAGCCCTCGTAGGTGATCGATTCGTAGCTGTCGCCCTGGCCAGATCCGGCGCCCTTGTCTATGGCGCGTTTGATCGTGTCTTTGGGCATGTTTGCGTACTTGGCTTCGTCGATCGCGTAGCGGAGAGTGAGGTTTGTATCGGGGTCGGGGCCGCCTGCGCGTGCGGCTGCCATGAGGGCCTTGGAGCACTTCGACCAGATCTTGGACCGCTTAGAATCCTGGCGTTCTTTGCGGTGTCGGATGTTTGCCCATTTGCTGTGACCGGCCACGTCTTCTCTCCGGGGATGTTGTTTGGGTGTGTGCGGTTAGCCGCTCTTTGATTTGCTGGATGACTTCTTGGTGACTTTCTTGGATTTCTTCTTGGTCGCCTGGCGGGCGCTTCCGGTGCGTTTGTTGGCGGCCCACTTCTCGATTGCGATGAACGCCGGTGCGGCGTCGCCCGAGCGGATCTGGCGTTCGAGCCAGCTTGAGCCTGAGTCAACTGTTTCATCGTCGGTGATCACGTTCTCGGCTGTGAGGAACTTGAGCAGGCGTTCGTCGAGCGGAAACGCGTGGCCTCCCAATCCCAGCAGGAACGTGCGGTTCACGACGTAGGACGGGATTCCCTCAAGCGAGTCGAGGTATGACTTGGCTTCGCGCTTATTCATCGAGGTCAGGCTCTTGAGGTTGACCTCGTGTTCGCGGTTGTAGATATCGTTGAGTGTGGCGCGCATCCTATCGGAGCGTTCAGCGGCACGGGGGTAGGTCTGCCCGAAGAAGCTGGTGAGTTCGCTGGTGAGGCAGACGCGAAACTCGTTGAGATCGACAAAGGTCTCACAGAGTTTCGCGGCCAGCGCGCCGGCGCGTTTCTCGCCCGCTTCCCAGACGAGGTATGCCCAGATGAGCTCATCGCAGACCGGGTCGGTCATGGACTCGTCGGGCTTGCATTGAAACCGGGGGTAGGAGGGCGTATCGGCGTCCTCGCTTGTGCCCAGACGCTTGATCAGCGATTGAAGTTTGGCTGCGTGATCAACGGCCATCGGTGTCCTCTGAGTACTCCACTTCGCTTTGGTCGGTGCCGCTCGGGTCCGTGTCGGTGGGGGCATTGTTGGCATCGCCCGACTCGGATTCTTCACGCTCCCGGGTGGCCTTGGCGATTGCGTCCAGGACGCCCGCCTGCTTCGAGGCTGCGGCGTCGAGCTTGAAGACGAGCTTGGGCATCTTGCGGATGGCGACGTCGTTGCCGACCTCGTGGCGGATGTGCGCGGCGGCGGCCTTGAGCCCGTGCATCGAGAGTTCAGCGCGGTCGGCGGGTAGGACAGAGATGAACACGGTTGATTGGGTCAGGTCGTCGGCTGTTGTGACGCGGGTCACGGTGATGAGCCCTCGCACGCGAGGATCCTGCAGGCCTTTGGCGATGACCTTCTGGATGGACTCACGCAGGAGCGCCGAGATGCGGTCGGTGCGCTGGCTCATGAGGTGATCTCCGAAGCTCGGCGGAGCATCTCGCTCATGAGTTGGTCCTGATCGTCTGTGCTTTCGGCTTGTACATCGGCGAGGGTCTTGTCGTCGGGTGCTTCGCCTTCGAGGAGGTGCCTCCGGACTGATCCGAGCTCGGCTCCTGGCGTGGCGCGGAGTTTCTCGGTGATCCGGTCGAGGATTTCTCCCACGCGCTTGCCGTCGGTGCCCACGCAGGCGAGCCCGAGGACGGCCTGGTTGAGCATCTCTTGCGAGGCGACCTCGGCGACGGAGACCTGGTGCTCGTTGTGGAGCCTGTCCTTCACGGAGCGCACAACACGGCGTTTGTCCTTGAGGGACTCAGCGCCGTGGATGATGAGCTCGAATTGGAGGACACCGATGATCATGCTCTTGCTCGGCTCGGTTATCAGAGCGTTCTCTTGACCTCAACCTGCTTGTAGCACTCGAGGATGTCGCCCTCTTTGATGTCGTCGTAGCCGATGATCTTCATGCCGCACTCCATGCCGGAGCGGACATCCTTGGCGTCGTCCTTGAAGCGTTTGAGCTGTTCGAGTTTGCGGTCGTTCTCGATGACGATGTCGTCTCGCGTGACGCGGATGAGCGCGTCGCGTTCGACCGTGCCGTCGGTGACGTAGCAGCCGGCGATGGTGCCCACTTTGGAGACTTTGAAGACCTGGCGGACCTCTGCGTGGCCCAGGACCTCCTGGCGGAGTTCGGGCTCGAGGAGACCCTCGGCTGCCTTGGTGATGTCCTCGGTGATGTGGTAGATGACGTCGTAGGTTCTGATCTCGACGCCCTTGGCCTCGGCCAGCTTGCGTGCGCTGGCGGCAGGGATGACGTTGAACCCGATGATGATGGCCTTTGAGGCCTCGGCGAGGATGACGTCGGATTGTGTGATGCCGCCCGCCGCGGCGTGGAGGACGCGGACCTTGACCTCGTCAGTCGTGATCTTCTCGACCTCATGTTTGAGCACATCGACGGAGCCCTGCACGTCTGCCTTGATGACGACGAGGATCTCTTTGATCTCCTCTTCGCTGTTTGCGGCGAAGAGCGTGTCGAGCGTGACCTTTGGCTGAGCAAGCTGCTCGTCGCGGTCGCGCTCGCGGCGCTGCTCGGCTGCTTCTTGGGCTTTCTTGAGTGTGTTGACACAGAAGAACTTGTCGCCCGCGATCGGGAGCTCGTCGATACCCGAGATCTGCACGGGCATGGGCGGGAGTGCTTCCTTGATCTGGTTGCCTCGGTCGTCGGTGATGTCGCGGACACGGCCGAACGCGGGGCCTGCGACGATGAAGTCACCGAGTGAGAGCTTGCCGTCCTGTACGAGGATGTTGGCGACAGCGCCTCGTCCTTGCTCCATGCGGGACTCGACGACTGTGCCTCGGGCGGGGCCGCCGAAGTCGGCCTTGAGCTCGAGGAGTTGTGCCTGATATTCGAGGATCTCGAGGAGTTCGGGGATGCCCTGGCCGGTGTGTGCACTGGTCTTGATGACCTCGATGTCGCCGCCCCATTCGACGGGGTTGAGCTCGTGCTCGGCGAGCTGACCCAGGATGCGTTGGACATTCGCGTCGTCGGCTTCGGGCTTGTCGATCTTGTTGAGCGCGATGACGATCGGGACCCCTGCGGCCTTGGCGTGGTTGATCGACTCGATGGTCTGGGGCATGACGCCGTCGTCAGCGGCGACGACGAGGACGATGATGTCGGTGACGTTGGCTCCGCGCGAACGCATGGCGGTGAACGCCTCGTGACCGGGCGTATCAACAAAGACGACCTCGCGTTCTTCATCGCCCACCATGACGGGGACTTTGAATGCGCTGGTTGCCTGGGTGATGCCGCCTGCCTCGCCCGCGGCGACGTTTGCGTTGCGGATTTTGTCGAGGAGCGATGTTTTGCCGTGGTCGACGTGACCCATGATGGTGACGACTGGGCCTCTGGCCTGCTCGTCGATTGCCTCGCGGTCTTCGAATGATTGCTCGACCTTCTGCTCTGCTGACTGTGCCTCGGTGACATCGAGTTCGATGTCGAACTCGATCATGATCTCTTGCGCTTTCTCGGAGTCGATGCCCGAGTTGATGGTCGCCATGATGCCTTCGAGGAAGAGCTTTTTGACGATCTCGGCTGCCTTGACGCCTGTCGCGGCAGAGAGGTCCTTGATGGTGAAGGGTTCCTGGATCTTGACTGGGCCAAGATCTGCTGGGCTTGCGCCCTTGCCGGCGTGCTGCCCCTGGCGTTTGGCTTCCTGTCGCTTTCGCTTCATGAAGCCGCCCGAGCGGAGCAGTCGTGCCTCGCGTTCGACGAGGTCCTGCTCGCGGAAGGGTGATGCGCCGCCGCCACCGCCGCCGGGCGGTCCGAAGTCGCCTCCGCCCCCGCCTCTGCCGCCCCGTCTGTTGGAGGTTCCACCGCCTCGTCTGCGGTTTGAGCCGCCGCGTCGGGCGCCGCCAGCAGGGTCCATGCCGGGGACAGGCATGCCGGGGCCGCCCTGTGCGTATCCGCCGCCGCCGCCGCCACCACCGGGTCCGCCGCCTCCGCCCGGTCCACCGCCGCCGCCACGCCTGCGCGGGGGCTCGAGGGTTTCGGGTGCTTCGACTCGGACAACCTTGGGGCCGGCGAGTTTCACTTTTTCTTTCTTATCAGCGAGCATCGGCCCAGCTGGTTTCACAGAGTCGGGCCTTGTCGGCACGTTCATGGGTGCCGGTTTCGCAGGAGCTGGTGGGGGCTCTGGCTTGTTCTCTTGAGCGGCGACCTGTGGCGGTTCGCTGTCGCCCTTGTCGCTGTCGATGGTGGGCTCTGGTTGTTCGGGAGCGGGAGCTGGGGTAGCGACTGGCTTCTCGGGTGCGGCGGGCTTTGCTGTGCCCGATGAGATGACGGTCTTGGTTGGAGCCGGTGGCGGTGGAGGAGGGCTCGCCTTGACCTTCGTGGGCGCGGGCGGGGCTTCCTCGACGACGGCGACGCTTGAGTCGCCATCGGTATCGATGTCTTCCGAAGGCTTGGCAACGGCCTTGGCCTTTGCCTTCTTTTTGGAGGGCGCAGTGGCTCGCGCCTTGTCCATGTCGACCTTCTCAGAGGTTTCCACGGCAGAGCTGCTGCCCTCGGTGCTGAACCACTCTTTGATCGTGGCTTCGAGACCGACAGAGATGCTCGACATGTGGTTCTTGACGAGGCTGTCTGGGATGCCTTCGGCGTGGCACTTTGCCACGATCACCTTGGAGGCGATTCCCAGTTCCTTCGCGATCTCAAATACCCGCTTGGCCAATGCGTGCTCCAGCTTCCGTCACTACTGACAATCGGCGGGACGGTGCCCGCCACGTTTCTGCGTACTTCAGGACTCTTCCGATGGTTTCTCGGCATCGTCCGCTGTTTCTTCGCCCAGGATGAGTGCCGCGGCTTCGTCGGCCTCGGCGTCTTGGGGTTCTGCGATGTCGCCGCCCAGATCGCCCAGGAGCGCCGCACCTGCGGCTTCCTCCTCTTCGCGGCGCTTGGCGGCTTCTTCCTTCTCTTTCTGCTGTTCTTCGGCGACAACCTTGGCGCGCTCGGAGGCGACTTCGAGGACTGTGTTCGCCGCGGCTTCGTCGATTTCGCGCTCTGCCATCCGGCCATCAG
>WUAK01000080.1 GCA_009827205.1 Phycisphaeraceae bacterium
CGGCTTCTTCGACGCATCCGCCCAGATCCTGCGCAGACCCATCACGACCCTGCGGGTCCAGCCCTGACCGTCATCCTCGTCAGTCCAGGCGCTGACCTCCCAGCCGTTGCCGTCGGCGTCGAGACCCCTCGGCACGCTCTCGGGCGTCACGACCAGCGAGTGATACCGCATCGCCTCGGTCGGCGAGTCGATCCCCGCGAAGACACCCTTGCCGTCGTGGTGCACCGGGCTCGTCTTGCCGTGCACCGCGACGTCGTGACGGCCAACGGTCATCCCGTGCAGGTCGCCCATGCACTGGTGCCCCAGGCACACACCCAGGATCGGCACACGCCCCGCAAAGTGACCGATGATGTCGCTCGACACCCCCGCTTCTCTGGGCGTGCAGGGCCCGGGCGAGATGACAATGTGCGAGGGCCCCGCGCCACCATCCATCGCCTGGGCTTCACCGGACGTGATCTTGTCGTTGCGCACAACAGCGAGATCTCGGTCTGGATCGAGACTCGGATCGAGCTCCCCAAGCCTCTGCACGAGGTTCCAGGTGAAGCTGTCGTAGTTGTCGATGAGCAGGATCACGAGGGCATGGTACGCCCGACGAGCATTCAGGCCGCGTCGCGCTCCTCGTCATAGCCCTCGTCGAAGGCGTCCGGCCCGATGCCCTCGAGCTTCTCAACGCCGAAGTCCTCGAGCACCGCGCCCGCCACGCCGTCCCGCGTCACGAGGAAGAGCTCGTCCGTGATCGGGTAGGGCAGGCGGTTGTAGTCCTGCACGACCCGGCGGTGCAGCCTCTGCAGGAAGGGCGAGGGGCCCGCCGAGAGTGCGACGAACATGTCGCGCGCCGGGATCGCCACGAGAAAGTCGGGACCCAGACGATCGACCAAGGAGTTGTACAGCCCGCCCAGAAGAACACGGGCGGCGTCGTATCCGTCCTGCTCCCCGATGATTGCGGCCTGGCCGCCCTCCTTCGACTCAACAAACTGCATGTCAAACTGAGGCGTGTAGCTATCCAGGTTCTCGCGAGCGATCTCTTCGAGTTCCTCGGCTGTGATACCCCAGCGGATCATCTGCTCGGTCGTGATGCTCACAGTCATGTTGGGCAGATCTGTCACAAATACGATGACAGTGTTGTTCACAAACGGCACGTGCGCGACGAGCTCGCGAGACAGATGCTCGAAGATCGACTCCGGCTGGATACGAGGCATGATCCGCGAACGAACCAGGTCAAAGCTCATATCCGACTGATCGATCGAATCATCGCTAAACAACTGCTCAAGGTAATGCTCAACGATCTCCTGCCCGCGCATCTCGTCGTGCGAGACCATCCGGTACAGATTGTCGAGATCGAGCCGGCGCCCGTCGACGAGAAGTTCGCTGGTCCCGATCAGCTTCACGGCGTACTCGGGCTGGAGCCTGCGCAGCATGGCCGCGACCTGCTCGGCGAACTTGTTCAACTCCTTGGGCATATGAGCCATGACTCTCCCCTCATCCGCTGCCTAGCCCATGCCGAGCCATCCCTGGCATCGAGCTCCTCCGGGCCGGGCGTGTCATCGACCTCTACCGGGAGCCGCTTGTCCCAATGACAGAGATAGAGCACCACCTAAAAAGGTGGTTTCTTCACAAGATCATCGCCAGCGTTGTGGCCAGACAAGCTCAACAGGCTGCTTCAATCTGGCTAAACCCCGATGAAAGAGGCAGTTGCGGGTGTTCTAGCTGGAGAATACAGGTCCATTGGCCCCTGAAGGGCCCAGGGCTTGCTGCAACGTCCGATTTGGCTAGAATCTCGCCTTGCACGCCGGGCTGTGGGGCAGGCTCGCCCCGCGCGGTCATGCAACGGAGATTCACGAGTGACCGAGCAGGATATCGAAGCCAAGGTAATCGACATTGTCGCCGAGCAGCTCGGCGCGGACAAAGCCAAGATCTCGCGCGATACGAGTTTCGTTGACGACCTCAACGCCGACAGCCTCGACACCGTCGAGCTGGTCATGGAGTTCGAGGACGCATTCGAGACCTCGATCCCGGATGATCAGGCCGAGAACATCAAGACCGTCGGTCAGGCGATCGAGTTCATCAAGGGCGCTCAGGGCACAGACTGATCGGTCCGCCTGCCCGCCACCTTTGAATTGTCCAGGCGGCCCTGGTGCCGCCTTTTCTGATCCCTGACAGATCAGATGGAGCAGCCGACGATGAGCCAGAAACGCCGAGTCGTGATCACCGGGATCGGCGCCGTGACCAACCTCGGTCACGACGCGTCGACGACGTGGGCGGCCATGCGCGAGGGCAAGAGCGGGATCACCAAAATCGATGACCCCGAATTTGACCGGTACGAGAACTGGTCCGTCAGCATCTCGGGCGCAGTCAAAGACTGGAAGCCCGAAGACCACATCGACAAGCGCGAGGCCCGAAGGCTCGACCGATGCACACAGCTCGGTCTTGTCGCCGCTCAGCAGGCCATCGCAAACTCGGGCCTGGACATGTCCAAAGAGGACCCGACCAAGTGCGGCGTCGTTGTCGGCTCAGGCGTCGGCGGCATATCCACCATCGAGCAGAACGTCATCACCCTGACCACCAAGGGCCCCGACCGGATTAACCCGTTCACGGTCCCTAGGCTCATGGTCAACGCCGTGGCAGGCAACATCTCGATCAAGCACAACCTTCAGGGCCCCGCGTCAGCGCACGCAACAGCGTGCGCAAGCTCAGGGCACGCGATCGGCGATGCCCTCAGGTACATCCAGACGGGCCAGACCGACGTCATGATCGCAGGAGGCTCAGAAGCAGCCTGCACGCCCCTGTGCATGGGTGCGTTCATGACCATGAAGGCCCTGAGCACCCGCAACGACGACCCGGCCGGCGCCAGCCGACCGTTCGACGCCGACCGCGATGGGTTCATCCTCTCCGAGGGTGCTGCGATCGTGGTGATGGAGAGCGAGGAGCACGCAAAGGCCCGAGGAGCGAGCATCCTTTGCGAGGTCGTCGGATTCGGAAACTCGTGCGATGCGAGCCACATCACCGCGCCCGACGCGGCCGGCCTCGGTGCTTCACACTCGATGGCCTGGGCCCTCCGCGACGCGGGACTCAACCCGGAACAGATCGACTACGTCAACGCTCACGGCACCTCGACACCCCTGGGTGACTCGGCCGAGATCGCCGCCGCGATCAAGGTTTTCGGAAGCCACGCCCGCAAATCCGAAGGCGGCAAGCTCCTGATGAGCTCAACGAAGTCGATGCACGGGCACACACTCGGCGCCTCGGGCGCGGTCGAGACCATCGCGTGTGCCCACGCGGTCCGCGACGGGATCATCGCCCCCACCATCAACCTCCACAACCCGGGCAACCGGCAGGAGGACGGTTCCGTCGTCCCCTACGACATGAACCTGGTTGCCAATGAGGCCCGAGAGCGACCCGTCAAGTACGCCATGAACAACACGTTCGGCTTCGGCGGGCACAACGTCACGCTCATCCTGGGCCGCTACGACGGCTGATCAGCCCGATTTCCAGCAGACCGGGCCCCCAGTGTGCCGATAGTTCCTTGGAATGTCCGCCAAGCTCGAAGCCATCCTGAAGCTTGAGGTTCCCGTCCTCGTGCGCCTGGGCCAGAAAACGCTCAAGCTCAAGGAGATCACTGACCTCGCACCCGGGCAGATCATCGAGCTCAACAAGCCAGCCGACGATGAACTCGACCTGATGGTCAACAACATCCCAATCGGCCAGGGCGTCGCGATGAAGGTCGGCGAGAACTTCGGGATCTCGATTTCCTTTATCGGAGACGTGAAATCCCGCATCGAGGCCCTGGGCGGGGGCCCGACGATGGCCGTCACCAACCAGGATGCGGGCGAGATCGACGATGATGAGGCCGCCGCACTCGCCGAGCAGTTCCTGGGCGGCTAATCCCCCATCATCTGATCGAACGGGCACAACCCGCACCCCCGATCGACCGATACTCTTCTCGGACCAACCAACGCGCGGCGGCTGCGCCAGAGCCGTGAGGAACGAAGAACATGCCACGCGATATCCCCGTCGGAAACGGCTCGCTGCTGATCAACTTCGACGACGACTACAGAATCCGCGACGTCTACTTTCCATGCGTCGGCCAGCCGAACCACACCCAAGGCCACATCCAGCGCTTCGGCGTCTGGGTCGACGGCCAATTCGCGTGGATCGAGGACAAGGGCTGGCAGCGTTCTCTCCGCTACAAACCCGACACGCTCGTCACCGAGGTCGTGCTCACCCACGACGAGTTCGAGATCGAGATCACCTGCAACGACGCGGTCGATCAATCCGAGCCAATCTACTTCCGCAAATCCGTCGTGCGCGATCTCGCCGGTCGTGACCGCGACGTGCGCATCTTCTTCCACTACGACCTATCCATCGGGGGCAACCCCGTGGGCGACACCGCCAACTACGACCCCACGACCAACGCGGTCGTCTTCTACAAAGACGGCTTCTACTTCCTCGTCAACGCCTGCGACCAGCACAAGTGCGGCATCGACCACTGGGCCATCGGCACCAAGCGTGTCGGCGGCGCCGAGGGCACCTGGCGCGACGCCGAGGACGGACACCTCGGTCGCAACACCATCGCGCAGGGATCCGTCGATGCAACCATCGGCTACAACCTCCATGTCCCAGCCAACGGCGAAAGCCATGTCACCAACTGGTTCGCCTGCGGGCGCAGCTACGACGACGTCAAGCAGCTCAACAGGCGCATCTGGGACACCGGCGCCGAGCGCATGATCTACCAGACCGAGGCCTACTGGAAAACCTGGGCACACAAAGAAAACATCGACACCTCGTCGCTGCCCGAAGCGGTCGCGGACATGTTCTACCGCTCGGCGCTCATCCTCCGCACACAAGTCGACAACGGCGGCGCGATCATCGCTGCCAACGACACCGACATCGCCCAGTTCGGAGGCGACCACTACTCGTATTGCTGGCCCCGCGACGGCGCCCTCTGTGCGTACGCGCTCATCCTCACCGGACAGAGCGAGCTCAGCAGGCGCTTCTTCCGCTTCTCAGCGAGCGTGATCGAGGACGAGGGCTACTTCCTCCACAAATACAACCCGTCGGGCTCGCTCGCATCGAGCTGGCACCCATGGACTCTCGACGGTCAGAAGATCCTGCCCATCCAGCAAGACGAAACAGCGCTCGTCCTCTGGGCTCTGCGCAAGCACTTCGAAACCTACCGCGACGTCGAGTTCGTCAAGAGCGTCTACGAGGAACTCATCGTCCGCCCGGCGGATTGGATGGTCGAGTACCGCGACGCCAACGGTCTACCCAAGCAATCCTGGGACCTCTGGGAGGAACGCCGGGGCGTGCACACGTTCACAGTCGCGAGCACCATCGGCGCGCTCAACGCCGCCGCAGCGTTCTGCAGAGATTTCGGCGAGCCCGACCGCGTCGCGCGCTACACCGAAGCCGCCGAGCGCATGACGCAGGCGTTCATGAAGCATTTCTGGCACGAGCCCGAGGGACGCTTCGCACGCCGCGTCGTGCCCCAGGAAGACGGGTCATACAGGCTCGACGTGAACTGCGACGCCTCAAACTTCGCGCTCTACGCGATCGCCGAGATCGATCCAGAACACGAGAAGATCGTCGCCGACCAGAAGGCTATCCGAGAGCTGCTCTCGGTCCGAACCGAGGTCGGTGGCATCGCCAGGTACCAGAATGACTATTACCACCAGATCGAGTCAAACAAAGTCGACATCGTGCCTGGCAACCCCTGGGTCATCTGCACGCTCTGGCAGGCGCAGTACATCATCCGCAAGGCCAAGACCCGCCAGGACCTCGCTGAAGCGATGGACCTGATCAACTGGTGCACGTTCCGCCAGCTCGAGTCGGGTGTGCTCGCCGAGCAGTTCCACCCGTACACTGGCGAGCCGATCTCGGTGAGCCCACTGACGTGGAGCCACGCGACGGTCATGATCGCCGTGAGCGAGTACCTGAACAAGCTGCGCGAGATCGATCACGAGGGCTCGGGCACGCCTCAACCGACGTTCCGGGGCATATCCGTCAAGAAGTAGCCGCCGCTACTTGAGCAAACCGCGCGCCATGTAGGTGCCCGCCGCGCCGAGCACGACGAGGATCCCGATCACGATCCAGAACCCGCCAGGGTGATCGATGAAAGGCACTCCTCCGGTGTTCATGCCCCAGATCGCCGCAATCATATTCGCGGGAAGGAATATCGCCGCGATCACGGTGAGTCTCATGCTGATACGCGCCATCCGCTCGTTCTCTATCAGAGAGAGCTCGTCCTGTACAGCCTGCGCACGCTCACGCATCTCATCGAGATGATCCACGAGTCTGGCGAGTCTGACAGCCGAGTCGTGGATCGAGTACCGCACCTCCGACCCGACCCAATCCGGCATCTCGCGCTCCGCGAGTTCGAGCGCCCCTCTCTGCGGCGACAGGTACCTGCGGATGATCACGATCCGGCGCCGAAGGTCAGCGATCTTCGAACGGATGACCTTGAACTCGAACGAGTTGTCGTTGTCTTCGTAGAGCGAGAGCTCGCCGTCCATCTCGCCCAGCTTGGGCTCGATCCTGTCGAGCAGCGACCCGTTGATACCGACCAGTACATCGATCGATTGGCGCGGACCGTTTCCCCGCAGCAGCGCCTGCCTCCGGTCGTCGATCGACATGACCTTGCGCTTGCGCGACGTGATGACACGGTCTTCGTCGATCCACATCCGAATCGAAACCATGTCCTCAGCTGCCGCGTCTTCGTTGAAGTTAAACCCCCTCAGAACGAACAGCATGCCCTCTGGCGTGTCATCACCCGCGGGGAAGTACGAAAACCGAGGCCTGGGATCGGGTTCGAGCAGACCCCGCGCCGCCGAAGCCGGCAAGCGCGCGCCTCCGGTGATCCACTGCTTCGCTCGTGAACCAGTGCGATCGACATGGACCCATATATCCCCGTGAACCTTGTCGCCCAGCGGGTCATCGTCGATGGCAGCCCAATCAATGTCCGCGCCGCCGCCCTTGCCGTCGAGCCGGTATGCGCCCACGAGCCCGCCTCGACTCGTCAGCTCGTCCATTTTCGCCTTTGCGCGTCCGCCGTCGTCAGCCATGCTGTCGCCCTCAGCCGCTACTTGAGCTTGACTTTGCCCGTGCCCTTGCGGATCTCACCGAGCTCGTACACCGTTTCGCCCGACTTCTCGAGCCTGCGCTTCACCGCGTCGGCAAACGTCGGCCTCACAATGAGCACATAGCCCACGCCCATGTTGAACACGCGCGCCATCTCGTCGTCCGCGATCTTGCCCTGACTCTGCAGGAACTCAAACACCGCGGGCACGTCCCACGAATTCTTGTCGAGCACCGCGTCGACACCCGGGTTCATCACGCGTTCCAGGTTCTGCGCGAGCCCGCCGCCCGTGATGTGCGCCATGCCGCTGACGACCTTCTTGACCTTGTACGCCCGCAGGAGCTTCACGATCGGTTCCGCGTAGAGCCTTGTCGGCGTCAGCAGCACCTCGCCGAGCGTGCGGTCCGCGTCGAGGTCCTTGTAGATCTTGCCGTAACTCAGCTTCTTGGTGCTCACCACTTTGCGCACAAGACTGAACCCGTTGGAATGCACGCCGTCGGACGCGAGCCCCAGAACAACATCGCCCGGCGCTACGCGCAACGGATCTGTCGCCTTCTTGAGCTCGACCACGCCCACCGCGAAGCCGGCCATGTCGAACTCACCCTCGGCGTACACGTCGGGCATCTCGGCCGTCTCGCCCCCGATGAGAGAGCAACCCGAGTCCTTGCACGCCGATGCGACGCCCCGGACCATCTGCTCGAGCATCTCTGGGATCACGCTGGGCACCGCGATGTAATCCAGAAAGAACAGTGGCTCGGCGCCCTGCACGATCAGGTCGTTGACACTCATCCCCACGAGATCGACACCAACCGTGGAGTAATCACCCGTCTCGGTCGCGATCTTGAGCTTCGTGCCCACGCCGTCACAGCACGCGACAAGCACCGGGTCCACGTAGTTCTGCTGGAAGAGCCTCTGGTTGTAGTCGAGCCTGAAGAGTCCAGCAAAGCCCCCCGGGTTCTGGATGACCCGGGGCCCGTGCGTCCGCCTGACCATCGACCCGAGCCCGGAGATGAACGAGTCATACGTCTCGAGGTCCACACCCGCGTCGGCGTAGGTAAGCCCACCTGACTGTTTCTTGCTGGGTCGCTTGGCCATGGGCCAGATGGTAGCGAGTGATCGGCACACTTCGCCTCAGGGAGAACGCCTCAGCGTCCCCAGATTCGAAGTCGCCCGGACCTGTCGGATGAGCTCATCGAGCGCCAACTTGGGCCCGCCCTGATCGGTCATGACCCCGAGTGTGCCCAGAAACTCACGAAAATCCGGCGAGTCGTGGCCGTAGTAATCCAGAAACTGAGTCAGAGTCGCGTCAGACCAGTCGGCCAGATGAAGCCAAGAAACAAACCTCGCCCGAGGTCGGCTCCTGATCTCGGTAAAGACCGTCCTCACCCAGGCACGCTGGAGCGACTGCGATGTCTTGAGCACGCCTCCGGCCTCACCCGAGGGGCAGCCCGCCTCCTGGAGCAAGTACTGCTTGCCATCGATGAGAGCCTCGAACAGATCCAGATCTGAAGTGAACGCCGATGTTGCCAGCACGACCCCATCCACGACCGGGTAGTACGTCAGCGCCGGCGCATCGCTGACCGCCGCCATGAGTTGGACGAGCTCCGGATTGGCCAGGGCCTCTCTCGTCAGCGTGACCCCGACCGCCAGATCGGGCTCGACGATGTGTGTCGCGACCCGCGCATGCTCGGCGAACACCGCGAAAGGAAAGGCCTGAGCGGGATTCGCTGTGAGCCAAATGTCCACCTCGTTGCCGATCGAGACATAAAAGCAACCGCGTTCCACCAACACCGGCGCGAGCTCGAGCATCAGCGTCGCGATCGAGTCCGTGATCTCTTGCGAATCGAACGAATACCCGTCGCGCAAGCGAGTGGGATCATCAGGATCTACAAATCTCCCCGGCAGGCGCAGCACCGTTGTATCGATCGTCTTAATCGACAGGTACGTGCCCAATCCCGCCTGATCGATCGTGTCGAGCAGCCCGATCAATCCCGTGAAGTCTCGGTTGCCCTCGGCGTCCTCGAGCTCGTCCCAGGCAACCGCCAACTCGTACGAGTCCATCCCCGCGCGCAAGAGCGACGCCCACGCCTGATCTGTGTACACACGAGCCGGGCCTGTCACTTCTGAGTAGATCACACCCGTGGCTCTAGGCCCATTCAGCAGCGGCAAATCACCTGCCTGAGCCTGCAACGAGACCGGTGAAACAGCAGCCAGAACCAGCAACAAGCAACCGCGAACCAGGTTCAACATTGGACACCCCCTCAGCGGCTTACGCGCAACCACGACGGGCGTTACCTCTAGCGCTGGTTCGAGGGTTGCTTCGTATCTACAGTCCCGTTCAATCGGGCCAGCCGGCCCAAGAGGAGACCCGTATGAGCTACCAGTTCACTTCCGAATCCGTTTCGATGGGCCACCCGGACAAGGTCGCTGACCAGATTTCCGATGCCGTTCTCGACGCGATGCTCGCCCAGGACCCCACCTCCCGCGTGGCCTGCGAAACCATGGTCTCCACTGGAATGGCAATCGTCGCCGGCGAAGTCCGCACCGATGCATACGTCGAGATCCCCGACATCGTCCGCGACACCATCAAGCGCATCGGTTACACAACTGGCGACATGGCCTTCGACCATGTCTCCTGCGCCGTCCTCAGCTCCATCAAAGCCCAGAGCCCCGACATCGCGATGGGTGTTGACGAGGGAACCAAGGGCGAAGAGGGCGCGGGCGACCAGGGCATGATGTTCGGCTTCGCCTGCACGGAAACGCCCGAGCTGATGCCCCTGCCCATCCAGCTGAGCCACCGCCTCGTCGACAAGCACGCCGAGGTGCGCCGCGCAGGCGGCATCGAGGGACTGCGCCCCGATGCAAAGAGCCAGGTCACCGTTGACTACTCAGAAGACAACAAGCCGCAGAGGGTCAACACCGTTGTCCTCTCGACCCAGCACGCACCGCAGTGGAATGACAACCAGAAGGGCCTGGCCGCTGAGATCATCGAAAAGGTCATCAAGCCCGTGCTCGGCGAGCACTGGCACAACGACATCATCGTCCACATCAACCCAACCGGGAAGTTTGAGATCGGCGGTCCCCACGGGGACGTCGGCCTCACCGGTCGGAAGATCATCGTCGATACCTACGGCGGCCGCGGCCGTCACGGTGGTGGCGCGTTCTCCGGCAAGGACCCGACCAAGGTCGATCGCTCTGCCGCGTACATGGCCCGCTACATCGCCAAGAACGTCGTCGCCGCGGGCCTCGCCGACCAGTGCGAGATCCAGCTCAGCTACGCCATCGGTGTCCCGAACCCAACCAGCGTCCACGTCAACACGTTCGGCACCGAGAAGG
>WUAK01000009.1 GCA_009827205.1 Phycisphaeraceae bacterium
GGAAACCCCGCTCTTGCGTCGTCAACGCGAGAAGGCTAAGGCAAAGGCCGCAAAGGACAAGGGCGGCCTCGACCTCGACCGTTTCGGCGGCGTCGGCCTTGGCGACCTCAAGCTCTAACCGACTCGATCATTCATTGTTCACGGGCAGCGCTGCACTTCCAAGGTGCACGTTGCTTTCAGATGCGCTGCTCACCATCAGGATGCGTTCATCATCCAGAAGCACGAACCCCTCAAGCTCATCGGTTGGTTCGTCGAGATCGAGCACCGCGATCTGGTTGAGTGATTCCTCGTCAACGGTGCAGAACGTCAGGCGGTAGCCCAGCCCGGCGGTCTGGTTCTGAACAAGCACGAGCATGCCGATGTCGTCGAGCCACTCGATCGTCTGGACAAACGGCGGACACGGGAAGTCATGCACGAGGACGCCCGAGATGGATGTGCGTGGGCTTATGGCAAGTTTCTTGGGGTCATAGAGGCGGAGCGTGTTCTCATCGTCGCCGTTGTCTGCGGTTGCCATAAGCCACGTCTCACCGATTCGGACGAATTCTGGACGGGTGCCGTTGTGACCGAGGTCGTCGTCGATGATGGCGATGATCGCGCGGTCGAGATCGCCGTCCTTGATCGCGCGTGCGAGGTCGATGTGGAAGATCGTGCCCGCCTGATTCACCGTGTTGCCGACAAACGTGCCGAACTCGGGGTGGTGCGCAAAGCCGGTCGGGTGTGAGATCTGATCGAACCCGTTGCGGGTCAGCTCGATGGTGTGAAGCGGGCCGGTGTTAAAGTCGACGTTGTCGTAGATCTCGATTACACCCGTGTCGGCGTCGCCGTAGAGCACGAGCATTCCATCGAGCGTTGCAGCGCCCTGCCCGGCGCCGATGCCTGGGACAGTGTGGGTCGATTCGATTGTGATCGTGGTTGGATCGCTCGGCTTGATTGCGGAGCGATCCCCGGTGCCGGTTGAGGCACACCCGATCACAGAGAGGGTCATTCCAAACGCGAAGAGTGATTGAAATCGATTCATGCACGACAATAAAGGCCCTTGCGTAGCCAGTGCATCGAACAGATTGTTAGGAATGTGCTAACGGATGTGGTGGAGGCTCGTAGACCCGAAACCGCCTTCGCCTCGCTTGGTCGAATCGAGCTCCTCGACCTCGTGCGTGCGGATGTGTGCCAGCGGCGCGATGACGAGCTGGGCGACCCGGTCGCCGTGACGGATGGTGAAGGGTTCGTTGCCGAGGTTGATCATCGCGACGAACATTTCGCCGCGGTAGTCGCTGTCCACGGTGCCCGGCGAGTTTGGGATGGTGACCCCGTGCTTGGTCGCAAGGCCCGAGCGAGGGCGGACCTGTCCCTCGTAGCCGACCGGGATCGCGCAGGCGAACCCGCAGGGCAGCTTGAGGATTGAGCCGCCCTTGTGGATGGGTTCGATGACGACCTCGGAACTCGCGAACTCGCCCCTTGGCAGGCAGACAGAGAGATCGAGCCCCGCTGCGTGCTCAGAGTGCTTCGCCGGGAGCAAGGCGTTGTCGTCGAGTCGTTTGAAAAGAATGTCCTGGATCTGCATGACCCGAGCGTAGCAGGTCTTGCAGTCAGAGATGCGCTCAGTCCGACTTCTCGATCTCATCGATCAGCGCGAGCTCTTCTGGCGTGAGCTGCTCGCGGAGCTCGCCCAGCACGCGGTCGAGCGAGTCGATCATCCGCTGGGTGCTGGTGATCGCGTTGTCAAGGGCGCTCTTGCCGGTCAGGCTCTTGAGGATGTCAGCGCGGTTGAGCTCTGCGAGCCTCTTCTCAGACCTCGAGCGGGCGTCGATCAGGCCGGCAAGCAGGCGCTCTGCATCGGCGCGGGCGTCGGCGGTCTCGGACAGGATCTTGGCCCTCTGGGTCATGGTTTGCTCCAATGGCGCAGTCTACGCGGCACTCACGCTCGCTGCTGATTCGCTGCTCTTGAGCTCCGTCACGACCGCCTGCTTACCTGACATCTCCGGCACGTGCTCGCGGATCGCGTCGATCACGGCTTCACGATCCCTGCTTGCGCGGACCGCTCCGAGATCTTCAACGAGTGCCTTGAGATCGAAGTCGTCGGGCAGATGACCGGCCCACGTGTTGATACCCGCAAACACTGTCGGCGCAAGCTGCTCGGCGTCGTAGGCGAGTTCTTCGTAGAGCTTCTCGCCAGGGCGTGCACCTGTGAGCACGATCGGTTCCTTGCCCTCGGGGATGCCGTGGCTCGCGCAGAAACGCCTTGCCAGGTCGAGGATCTTCACGGGCTCGCCCATGTCGAGGACAAACACCGGCGCTCGCTTGCCGTCGTGAGGGAGCGCAGCTGACTGGATCACCAGCGTCGCGGCTTCGGGGATGGTCATGAAGTAGCGCGTCATGCGCTCGTCGGTCACTGTGATCTGCCTGCCCTGCGCGAGCTGGCTCGCCCAGATCGGCAGCACGCTGCACGCGGAGCCCAGCACGTTCCCGAAGCGAACCATACTGAACTTCGTCCTTGCTTTCTTCTTTCGCTGGACACCCTGGATGTAGCGCTCGGCGAGACGTTTGGTCGCTCCCATCACGCTCGACGGGTTCACGGCCTTGTCGCTCGAGATCAGAACAAATCGCTCGACACCAGCGGCGATCGATGCGTCGGCGATCGACTTCGTCCCGAAGAGGTTGTTGGTCACCGCGTGCGCTGGGTGGTCTTCCATGAGCGGCACGTGCTTGTGAGCCGCGGCGTGAAACACGATGTCGGGCTTCAGCTCGTTCAGGTGCGCCCGGGTGCCCTCGGTGTCAACCACGTCGTGCAGCACCGCGAGGCGCTCTACACCCGGGAACTCTTCGCGGATGCGGCGATCGATCTCAAACAGCGCGTTCTCTGCGCGCTCCATGAGGATGATCTGCGACGGGTTGTAGCTGGCGGCGATCGATGCGATCTCGGAGCCGATCGAACCGCCCGCGCCCGTGACGAGCACACGCTTGCCGCGGATGAGCGAGTCCACCGCGTCGGTGTCGATCGGATGAGGCGTTCGTCCGATGAGCGATGAGATGTCAAGATTCACGCCCGCTGTTGGCAGCCTGATGCTCGCAGCCGCGGCGGCGTCACTCAGTTGATCACCGATCGGTGTGAGGTTGACGACTTTGATGCCCATCGACTCGAGTGCGGGCTGGATCTCACCAGAGTCTTGCTCGGCGGGAATGCTGACGAACGCCTTGCGGATATCGCGCCCGGCGAGTTTGCCGAGCTTGGCTGGCTTTGCTAGCACAGGCATGCCCTTTGGCGGGGCATCGAGCGTGACACACCCGAGCACATCTGCAGGGTTCTGCAGGGCGGCCCTGATCTCCGTGATCGTCTCAAACGTCCCGACGAGGATGGTGGTGGGTCTGGCCATGGTCCGCTCTGCTCCGTGGTCTTGGGGGATGTGCCCCCTCGCTCTCTGGGTTATCGGCTTGTGACAGTGGCAACCTGAGCCGGCTGGCGCGAGAACCCACCGGCTCCCGGGATCGGACTACGCTGATGGGATGATTGATCGCCTGACAGGCCGACTGGAGAGCGTCGAGGGCGCCGAAGCGGTGCTGATCCCTGAGGGATCCCCGCTCGCGTACGCCGCGCTGCTGCCCGCATACCTGGCTGAACGCCTTGCAGGCTCGGTGGGTCAGGAGATCCGCCTGCACACGCACCTGATCCTGGAATCCCAGAATCAGGGGGCAACTTTCACGCCCAGGTTGATTGGGTTCGGATCGCCGGCGGAGCGGGCGTTCTTCATGTTGTTCACGACAGTCAAAGGAGTCGGATCGCGCAAGGCGCTCCGGGCGATGGCCGCAGAGCCCGCAGAGATCGCCCGCGCGATCGCGGCGCACGATACGAAGACGCTCACCAAGCTGCCCGAGATCGGCAAGCGGCTTGCGGAAACCGTTGTTGCTGAGCTCTCGGGGAAGGTCGAGAAGTACCTGTCAACGGACGATCTCGATCGGGCCCTTGCCGAGGCGGGATCGCGGGCGATGGGCGGCACGCTCGACGGGGAGGCCAAGAAAGCGCACGCGGCGCTCCTGGCTCTCGGCGAGACACCGACTGACGCGGAGCAGATGATCCGTCGGGCGCTGGCGATGGAGCCCAAGCCCTCGAGTTCCGATGAACTCATCAAGGCGGCCTACCAGGTCGGCAGAGGCTAACGCCCAAGGCAAGGACACTCGATGCGTTACGCGATGATCATGGCAGGCGGCTCGGGAACCAGGCTCTGGCCCGTCAGCAGGGACGGGCAGCCCAAGCAGCTCATCGAGTTCATACCCGATGACTCGGGCAGGAACAGGTCTCTGCTCGAACTGGCGGCCACGCGCCTCAACGGGCTTGTCGAGAGTGACCAGCGTTACATCTGCACGGGTGAGCGTTATCGCGAACAGATCAAAGAAGTCCTTCCCGAGTTCGGCGATGCGCAGATCCTGGGCGAGCCCATGCCGCGCGATACCGTCAACGCCGTCGGGTTTACCGCCGCTGTGCTTGCAAAGCAGGACAAGGACGCGGTGTTTGCGGTGCTGACCGCTGACCACCTGATCCAGCCCAACGACGTCTTTCAGGACAGGCTCCGCCTCGGGTTCGAGCTCGTCGAGCAGGACGCGTCGCGCATGGTGACGTTCTCGATCAAACCCACGTATCCCGCGACAGGCTTCGGGTACGTCGAGCGGGGCTCTGCGATCGACACGCTCGACACGGCGCGCGTCGACGGTGTGCAGCTCGCGTTCACCGTTTCGAAGTTTGTCGAGAAACCCCCGCTGCACATGGCGCAGGCGTATGTCGAGAGCGGCCACTTCGGGTGGAACTCGGGCATGTTCGTGTATCACGCACAGACCGTTCTTGATTGCCTAGCCAAATACAAGCCCGAGTGCCACGAGGGGCTGATGAAGATCCAGGAGGCCTGGGGAACAGACGACCAGCAGCGCGTGCTGAACGAGGTGTACCCGGAACTTGCAAAGACGAGTGTCGACTACGCGATCATGGAACCCGCCTCGGCGGACCCGGCGATCCGCGTTTGCACGGTCGAGATGGACGTCAAATGGAAAGACGTTGGCAGCTGGCCCAGCTTCTTCGAGACGATCACGCCCGACAACGCGGGGAACCGCAGCACCGGCGAGGGCGCGACGTACTTCGAAGCCTCATCGCAATCGAGCGTTTTCAACACGGAGGATGGGCACGCCGTGGCGCTGGTCGGGTGTGAGGGATTGGTGGTCGTGCACACCGAGCGGGCGACACTCGTGATGCCCGCCGACAAAGCGCAGCAACTCAAGGACATCCGAGAGCAGCTGCCGAGTGACCTGAAGTAACGGCCGCACAAGGTTCTCGCACCGGATACCCTGTGGTATCAGATACTTAGCTATCGATCTCGGAGACAAGCGGACTGGGCTTGCCCTCGGCAACAGCGCCACGGCGATCGTGACACCGATCGGGATGATCGAGGTCCAGATCGCGCACGGCCAGGGGTCGGCGCTGCTCGAAGCAATCGCGCGCGTCGCGGTCGAGCAGCTCGGCGAGGACCCCAAGCGGGAGCCGGGCGAGCTGATCATGGGCTTGCCCCTGAACATGGACGGGACAGAGGGCCCAAGGGCGAAGATCGTGCGGTCGTTCGGAGACCGGCTCGCCCTGCGGACCGGCCGGGAAATCCACATGCAGGACGAGCGGCTGACCAGCGCGGACGCCGACTGGCAGATGGCCGGCACCGGGATGACCCACAAACAGAAGAAAGAGAAACGCGACTCGCTCGCCGCGGCGGCGATCCTGAGCGATTTCCTCGAATCCAGAGGCGTCCGTCCCGAAGAAACGACAGATGGGGACCGGCCATCGCCCGGTTGGGGCTAGAAACCTCTGTCAGAGAACCCCGCGAGCACGCGGACGGTACAACAGAGACAATGACGCTCAAGGGACGGATCTCATCGGAGCATCCTCCCGGACGACACAGGAGGTCAACGCGTGACGCGATGGATCGCAGCTGCTCTGATCGCACTCATATTCACACCCGGTTTCGTGCGCGCTCAGGACGACACGGACGACGGCGGATTCCAATCGCTCGATGCGCTGCTTGATGCGCTCGAGACCGCTGACAGCGATATCGAGAAGCTCTCAGCCAGCCTGCTCTACGAGCGCGAGTATGCGCTCGCTGGCGACACGCAGACCCGCGAGGGCAGCGTCTCGTTTCTGAATGTCATGGACGAAGAGGGTGAGCGGTCGCGCGCGTTCGCGGTTGTCTTTGACTGGACCACCATCGGCGACAGGCGCGAGCCAGATGGGCGCACGTTCGTGTTCGACGGCAGGTGGCTGACCGAGCGCATCCCCGAAGAGAAACTCGTGCTCCGCCGCGAGGTCGCGCCGCCCGGTGCGAAGTTTGACCCTTTGAAGATCGGTGAGGGACCCCTGCCCCTGCCGCTGGGACAAAAGAAGGCGGACATCCTTGCCAACTACGACGCCGAGAAAGTCGCTGCGAGCGACGGTATCGAGTACCGCGATGACCTCGTGAAGTTCACGAAGGGATGCGCGCAACTCGTGCTTGTGCCGAACGAAGCCAGATTCGAGGAAGACGACTTCGACGAGATCAGGCTCTGGTACAAGAACAGGGATGGCTCGCCCGAGCCTCGCATGGCCATGACACTCAACAAGACGGGTGACGAAGTCATCGTTCGGCTCTGGAACGTGAAACGCAACGAAGACGCGACGATCAACGAGGAAGCGTTCGATGCAGAGGTACCAGAGGGCTGGGACTTCGATGAGGAGCACTACCGGGGTGATGCTCCAAGGCCTGTCAACCCGCACGCACCGGTACTGGCTCGACTCATAGCGCAGCCCGAGATGCGGTCCGCCGGCGGGCAAGAACCGGAGATCGGCCTGCACCCGGCGGTCAAGCAGCTGATCGATGCGCCGTACACGAGCGATGAGGACGCGAAGGACCTCCGTGTGTTTCACGGCCACTGGACGCGTGACGACCTCAACACGCCCACGCGGATCGCGCGTGCGGCGCTGATCAAGTGCGAGTACACGAGTGAAATCTTCGACGATGACGAAGTACCGGCCGACATGCGCGCCGAGGCACTAATCAAGCGGGGCGATATCGAGGACGGATTGAAAGCCATCGAGGGTGACGACTCGATCCGTGCGCTGCTCCTGCGCACACAGGCGTACGAAGCGCTCGGCAGGCACGACGATGCCGCGGACGAGTCGCAGAGAGTCGTGGACATCCTTGTCAGCGAGCGCATCGAGGACGCGGCGGAGCTGACCGACGGCGTTGAGGCGCTTATCGCACGCGCCAGACTCGTCGGACCCGAACGAAGCGACGGCACAGACTTCCGAACGCTCATGGATCTGCTCACTCGCGCATCGGGCGAACTCGACAGGCTCTACTGGCCCGCGAAACTCGCGGAAGCGCAGCTGCTCTACGACAAAGACGAACGCTCCTCTGCGCATGACGCGCTTATCGAGACACTGAGACTCAATCCTGCGTGCGCCGAGGCGTGGCACCTGCTCGGCATGCTCGCGGTGGACTCGTTCGACTTTCCGCGCGCCGAACAGATCGCGGACCGCCTCGATGAACTCGCGATGAACGAGGTGCCGGTCTGGATTGAACCCGCGACGGGTCGGACGCTCCGCTCGGCTCTTGGTGCGCTCGTGCTCGCCAAGGCTCGGATCAGGCAGGACGACCCGGACAATGCAGTGGAGGTTGTGCAGGATGCGCTCGTGCTTGAGCCCAGCAATCGAGAGCTCTGGGCGATGCACGCCGCGACTGAAGCGACGCGGTATGAACTCGACCGGGCGCGAGAGATTCTTGATCAGCTCGACGAGCTCAGCCCGGGCACGGAGCGCGGCTACCTGCTCGCGGGGTGGGCGCTCTCTGAGCGCCGCCAGTACGGGCAGTCGGCGGAGTTTCTCGAAGAAGCGATGCGGCGCCAGCCCAACTCACCCGAGGCGGCGATCCTGCTCGGGCTCCTTGAGCTGCAATCGGGTCGGGATCTCAACGCGCTCACCGCCCTGCGCCGCGTCGCAGAGCTTGATCCCTTTAACGCACGAGCAAACAACAGCCTAGAACTTCTCGAAGAGCTTGTGGGCTACGAAACATTCGAGAGCGAGCACTTCGTCGTGCGCTACAAGCCGGGCATCGACGAGATCCTCGCACGCGAGATGCTCGACCCGCTCGAGAAAGCACATGCCAGGATTACGGGCAACGTCAACGGCGGGATCGACCATGTGCCCGCGCAGAAGACCGTCATCGAGCTCATGCCCAACCACGCGTGGTTCGCGGTGCGCATCGCGGGCATGCCGCAGATCCACACGATCGCCGCCTCGACCGGACCCGTGATCGCGATGGAGGTCCCTCGCGAAGGGCCGGGGCACAAGGTTGGCGTCTACGACTGGCGCCGCGTGATCGCGCACGAATACGTGCACACCGTGACGCTTAGCCGAACCA
The DNA here is from genome assembly GCA_009827205.1 of Phycisphaeraceae bacterium. GTDB lineage: Bacteria > Planctomycetota > Phycisphaerae > Phycisphaerales > UBA1924. The sequence continues at coordinate 8,424 of WUAK01000009.1, forward strand.
AAAACAGGCTCCCCCACTGGTTCACCGAGGCCGCGGCTCAGTATCTCGAGGACGCGCCGCGTGACGAGCAGACGTGCCGGCTGCTTGCGCTGAAAGTGCAGCAGGACGAGCTCTTCGACATGAGCACGATCAACATCATGTTCACGCGCCCGAGAATGCCGACCGATCGGCAGCAGGCGTACGCGCAGGGTCACCTGATGTACGAGTACATGATCGAGCGTTTCGGCGACGAGGCACCGCTCAGGCTCATGGACGCGTACGCACAGGGACGGTCCGAGGACGAGGCGATGCCGAGCGAGCTGGGCGTCACGAGCGAACAGTTTCTGGATGAATTTAGAGCGTGGGCGATGGAGAAAGTCGTTGCGTGGGGTCTTTCAGACGACAACGAGAAGGCACGATCAGTCGAAGCGGGGATCAAGCTCTTGATGAGCACCGGTGAGTGGGAGATGAACGAAGAGACTGCGGGGCTCCTGCACGAGTGGGCGACGATGGTGCCCGTTGCCGAGGAACCGCACCGGCTGCTCGCGAGGCATTACCTCAAGCAGGAAGACGCGGAATCTCAGGAGAAGGCGACGGAGCATCTCGAGTTTCTCGATGCACGTGCGCAGTACACTCCCGCTTACGCCGCCGCGCTTGGCAAACGCTACGCGGAATCGGGTGAGAAAGAACTCGCGTTCATCAAGGCCGAGCGCGCGGTGAGCATCGCGCCCTACGACGCGGACCAGCGTGAACTGGCGGCACGGGTGGCGCTCGTCGCTGGAAAGTACACCGAAGCTGAGCGGCACCTCGATGCGCTCACCAAGATCGAACCCGATCGCCCTATGCACAAAGAACGCCTGACGCGCGTGCAGGAGCTGATCGCTGCGAAGAACAACTAGGTTTATGCCACCTCGGAGAGAGCCTCTTTCGGCTGCTCATTGATCGGCCAGCCTGTCCATGTCACAAATTTACTGAAGAGATCTTCAGAGATCTGCTTGGCGGACATGCCGGTGATTGCGTAATCGATCGGTTCGTAGAACGTGACGCGAGATCGGCTCTTGTGCCACAGACTCGCGAACGCTGGGTCAACCTGAGGCGTGTCTTCGATCACGACGGGCACGACGCGGGCCTTTGACTTTTTGATGATGAGACCGACACCGGCGACGAAGCGGATGAGCTGCTTTGGCGGGCGCTCGAGCCCGCCCTCGGGGAAGATGCCGACCGAGCCGCCCGTGGCCAGGTGCCGCAGCGCCTCACGCGCGGATTTCGCATCGCCCTCGACACGGTCGACGTCGATGATGCGGATCCATTCCCAGAACCAGTTGAACCTCGGTGAACGCATGTCCAGCGCCATCATCCAGCGGACGTCGTGCTTCGAGGTGATGTGCACAAGGACCGGGTCGAGTCCCGCCGTGTGGTTGCAGACAAAGAGCGTGGGCTTGCCGTCGACGAGCGGGACGCTTTCGAGCCCTGTATAGGTCGGCTTGTGCATGAGCCTGAGATAGAGCCAAGCGAAGAGGTGAACGATGCCGTAGATGGGGTCGCCGCGGGGATTGTCGCAGAGCGAACGCGCGATGAATCCGAAGACGACAAGCACCGCGAGGATCGCGGCAAACCAGATGGCGGCATCAAGAAGGGGCACCGGGGAGGTTAGCGATCACCAAAGATCGCTTCAAGCAATTGCGTCCGCCTGGCGTCCCAATGGTCGGTGTGCGGTAGGATCACCCGATGTCTGATCTCTGGGCCAACAAGCGCGCCGAGGCGAGGCGGAAAGCCGCCCCGCTCGCGGTTCGCATGCGTCCTGCGACACTCGACGAGGTTGCCGGGCAAGGGCACATCCTCGGGGAAGGCAAGCTGCTCCGCAGGATGCTGCAGGCGGACTCGATCACGAGCCTGATCCTGCACGGCCCGCCCGGAACGGGCAAGACCACGCTTGCGAGGCTGATCGCGACGAGCACGGAGCGGCACTTCGTCGCCGAGAACGCGGCGAGCGTGGGCGTGAAGCGCATCCGAGAGATCATCGACGACTCGGTGCGCCGGGTCGAAGCGGGTTCGTCGAGGTCCATCCTGTTCCTCGACGAGATCCACCGGTTCACCAAGGCGCAGCAGGACGTGCTGCTGGGTGATGTCGAACGCGGGCTCGTGACGCTTATCGGCGCGACCACCGAGAACCCGCTCTTCGCGTGCAACGCGGCGCTCGTGAGCCGATCGACACTCTTCAGGCTCGAACCTCTCAGCGAGGACGACATCAAGCTTGTTCTCAAGCGCGCGATCGAAGACGAAGAGCGCGGGTTCGGTGCGCTCGGGCTGGATGTCAAAGATGAAGCGCTCCAGGTCTGGGCGATTAAGTCCGACGGCGACGCGCGACGCGCACTGACGGCGCTCGAGGTCGCGGTGCTCAGCAGCGCGAATCAGAAAGAAACTCTCGTTATCGACAGAGCGGTCGCAGAGGAATCGATCCAGCAGAAGGCGGCGGTGTACGCCGACGATGAGCACTACGACTCCGCGTCGGCGCTCATCAAGTCGGTCCGGGGCTCAGATCCCGACGCGGCGGTGTACTGGATCGCGCGCATGCTCGAAGGAGGCGAGGACCCGAGATTCATCGCGAGGCGCCTCGGCATCCTGGCCAGCGAGGACATCGGCAACGCTGACCCGAACGCCATCACGATGGCCGCCAGCGCATGGACGCTCATCGAACGCATCGGTATGCCCGAAGCGCGGATCACACTCGGGCAGCTGGCGACGTACCTCGCGCTGGCACCCAAGAGCAACGCGGCGTATGCGGCGATCAACGCGGCTCAGCAGGACGTCAGAGAAGGACGCACGATCCCCGTCCCGATGCACCTGCGTGACCCCAACACCTCCCCCATCGCCGACGACACGGGCAAGGGACAGAAAATGCGCGACCGACGCAAGGCCAATGCGGACGAGCGGTATCAGTACAGCCACAACGAATCCGACAGCATCACGGGGCAGGACTATCTGGGCGTCGACAAAACCTACTACGAGCCGAAGGAGCACGGCTACGAGAAGGTGCATCGCGAAAGACTCGAAGAGATCAAGAAGCTCCGCGAGTCAAAGCGGGAACAATCGGACCCATGAGCTGCGCGAACAACAACCCGAAGGCGAGCCTCAGGCAGGAAGTCGGCAAGCGTCTCGCGTCGGTCGGCGCCGACGAGATCCGACGGCGGTCGCTGCTCGCTTGCGGCCATCTTGTCGAGCGGTACCCGAACCCGGAATCGGTGATGGCTTACCTCGCGCTGCCCGGCGAGGCGGACCCGGCGGGCGCGATCGCGATGTGGCGCGCACGAGGTGTCAGGGTCGCGGTGCCCAGAGTGGACTGGGAAAGCAAAGCGATGTCAGCAGCGCTTTTGCCCGAGAAGCGTGGACAACTCGTTGAAACTCGGCATGGTTTGCGCGAACCCGGACCCGACGCCGAAGAACTCGCAATTGACAGGATCGGGCTCATGATCGTGCCCGGTCTCGCATTTACTGCATCTGGAGCCCGTCTCGGCAGAGGCGGGGGTTTCTATGATCGGTTTCTTCCACGGCTTTCGGGCTCTACGACCACGGTTGGTTTGGTACTCTCTTGCCAGATCGTGGATCAGATCCCGGTCGAGCCGCATGACCGGGGCGTCGAGGCGGTCATCACGGACGATGGACCGGCCTGACACCGAGTCAGGGTGGTAGGTAGATTCAGGAGGAATCGGAGCATGTCGCTTCCATCACAGAGCAGGTCGTTCGGTTCACGCAGTTCGCGCAAGCGGCGCCGTCGCAAGGGCCCGCCCGCCGCGGTGTTCATCGTGCCGCTGGTTCTGCTTGGGCTCGTCGGACTCTGGTGGATCATGGGCGGCGGGACCGGCGCGAACGATGAGCTCAACCCCGCCGCGCTGACGGAACCCCCCGCAGAGACCAACGGCTCGCTCGCAGCGATCACCAACGACCTACAGCGAGACTCCTCCCGCACACCCGAGCGCCCGGGGATCGAAGTCCCGCGCGATATGGATCAGAACCTCGCTGACTCTGCGACGGATCAGGGAACCCGGATTCCGGACCTGAACGAGCGTTCACAGACTCCGGTTATCAGTGATCCAGTTGCGCAGAACAACACCTCGGGCGATGCGAATACAACTGAGATCATCGCTGAGCAGGGCAACTCGTTTGACGAGCCCTCGGTCGATCCCTTTGAGCCCGCGACTCAGGTCGCCGACATGCTCGAGCAGGCCGCGGGGCACCTCAACCGGGGCGAACTCGTCTCTGCGAGAGCCGTGCTCAACGACGCGCTGCGCTCAAACCAGGCGACCGAGAACGACAAGCGGCGCATCCGCGAGGATCTGACCACAATCAACCAGGAACTCTTCTTTGGTTCGAGCGTGTATGCAGGCGATGCGCTGAGCGAGATGTACGAGATCCAGTCGGGCGATTCACTCGCTCGCATCGCCAAGAACCAGAGCCTGACCGTCGACTGGAGACTCGTCCAGCGCGTCAACAGAATCTCCAACCCATCACGGATCCAGGTGGGTCAGAAGATCAAGCTTGTCCGGGGCCCGATACACGCGGTGGTCACCAAGCGGGACTACCGCATCGACCTCTATGCCGGGCCGCCCGATGACGAAAGCCAGTGGACGTTCTTGTGCTCGTACCCGGTGGGTCTGGGCGAGGACAACTCAACACCCATCGGTGAATTCGTTGTGCGGAACAACTCCAAGCTCATCAACCCGGTCTGGCGGAACCCGCGGACGGGCGAGCACTTCGCTGCGGACAACCCCGAGAACCCGATCGGCGAGCGCTGGATCGGCATCGAGGGCGTCGGCAATTCGGCGGTCCATGAGGGCTACGGCATCCACGGCACGATCGAGCCCGGTTCGATCGGCACCGACGCCTCGATGGGCTGTATCCGCTTGAACGACGACGCGGTCGAGGTCGTCTATGAGATGCTCGTTGAGCAGGTCAGCCGGGTCATCGTCAAGCCCTGATCCGACAGGCCGACAGGCTCGAAATATGCCATCTTCAAGACCGCGTTCTGAGCCTCTCAGAACGCGTTTTTTCGCGCGGATTTCTGCCCCTCAAGCAAGCCTAAAAGCCAGATTTAGGCACCCGCGGATCCTACAATAATCGAGCCCAAAAAAGACCGCCCGGAGGCGGTGTTCGGGCAGGCTTTTCAGACGGCACGACGCGACCGGCAAGCCCGCGGAACCGGGCTTTTTTGGCGCTCGGCGTCAGACGCGAGGCGAGATGGCAGAAACCAACAACGGCAACTACGGCTCGGATCAGATCAAGGTCCTCGAAGGACTCGAAGCGGTCCGCAAACGACCCGGCATGTACATCGGTGGCACGGGCATCGGGGCGCTGCACCACCTTGTCTACGAGACCGTCGACAACTCGATCGATGAAGCGATGGCCGAGTTCGCGACGTACGTGGGCGTGACTGTTCACGCGGACGGCTCGTGCAGCGTCGTTGACGACGGGCGCGGCATCCCGATCGACCCCATGAAACACGAAGACCCGGCGCTCAATGGCAAGCCCGCGGTCGAGATCGTCATGACCAAGCTCCACGCCGGCGGCAAGTTCGGCCAGGAGGGCTCGGCGTACAAGGTCTCGGGCGGTCTGCACGGCGTGGGTGTCAGCTGTGTCAACGCGCTCAGCGACTTCCTCGAGGTCGAGGTGTACCGCGACGGCAAGGTCTACAACATGGAATTCGAGCGGGGCGTCGTGACAAGGCCGCTCCACGAGGTCGGACCCATCCCCAAGGACGCGACCCGCAAGAAGGGCACGCGCGTCACGTTCAAGCCCGACCACACGATCTTCGACGACACGACTTTCAGCGCAGAAACGCTCACCAATCGTCTCCGCGAGTTGTCCTTCCTGAACCCAGGCGTCTTGATCAAGTTCACCGACGAGCGCACGGGCGACGGGCACGACAACGAGCCCAAGACGTTCTGCGCAGAGAACGGGCTGCTTGAGTACGTCACCCACCTGATGGGCCCGAAGAACGAGATGAGCCCCCCGGTGCATGTGGTCAAGGAAGAGGGCGACCGTGTATGCGAGGTCGCGATGCAGTACCACGACGGGTACGCCGAGTCGCTTCTCAGCTTTGCGAACAACATCCACAACCCCGACGGCGGCACGCACGCTCAGGGTTTCAAGCTCGCGCTCACACGCTCGCTCAACGGGTACGCACGCAAGGCAAACCTCATCCGCGAGAAGGATCCCACCCCCACGGGCGAGGATCTCCGTGAGGGCCTGATCGCGATCATCAGCGTCAAGCTGCCGGACCCCGCGTTCAACAACCAGCCCAAGGAAAGGCTGCTCAACCCCGAGATCGAGTCGTTCGTATCGCAGGCCGTGGGCGAGGCGCTTGAGGCATGGCTCGAGGAACACCCACAGGAAGCAAAGCTTGTGTGCCAGAAGGGCATCGTCGCCGCGCAGGCACGCGAGGCCGCTCGCCGGGCGCGTGAACTGACTCGGCGAAAGACCGCTCTCGAATCGGGCTCGATGCCGCACAAGCTGCGCGACTGCAAGACCCGTGATGTCGCCAGGTCAGAACTTTTCATCGTCGAGGGTGACTCCGCGGGCGGCTCTGCGACGCAGGGCCGGGACGTGGACACGCAGGCGATCCTGCCGCTCAAGGGCAAGATCCTGAACGTCGAGAAGGCGCGCATCGACAGGATGCTTCAGCACGAGGAGATCCGCACGCTGATCCAGGCGATGCGGTGCGGCATCGGCGCGGATCTCGATCTTGCGAAATTGCGTTACGGCAAGATCATCCTGATGACGGACGCCGACGTGGACGGGAGCCATATCCGGACTCTGCTCTTGACGTTCCTGTTCCGCCACATGCCAGATCTGATCCGCAAGGGTCACGTGTACATCGCGCAGCCGCCTCTGTACCAGCTTGTCAAGGGCAACAAGGGCGGGCCCTACGTCCTCAACGAGAACGCTCTCTCGGACACGCTTACGGATCTTGGCATCAAACGTGCGAAGCTGATCGTGCGCGACATCGCGTCCGCTGAGGAGCTGATCGGCGGCGAACTCGGCGATGTCCCGATCGAGCGTGAGCTCGCTGGCAAAGACGCCGAGGAAGCGGTCAGCCTCCTTCAGAGACTCGATCAGCTCGTCGAGATTTCCGAACGGCGCGGCACACCCTTTGAGAAGCTGCTCGAATCGCGGAGCAGAGATCCGGAAGGCACAAACCGCCTGCCCACCCACCGCGTCAGCTGGCGCGGCGGTGAGGAACTCTGCTGGTCAGAAGCACAGGCACTCTTGCTCGTCGAAGAGAAGGGGCTGCGCCTCGGTGATTCTCCTGACGGTGAAGCAGACGAGACACCGATCGCTGCGGTGCGCGAGCTCCACGAGAACCGCGAACTCGAGAAGGTCTTTGCAGGCCTCGATACGCTCGGTCTGTCTCTCGATGACTACGCACTCGTGCAAGAAGAGTCGGTTACCGGTTCCAAGCTGCCGGCCCGCTTCCAGTGGGTCATCGAAACAACCGGCAAAGCCGTCGAGGTTGAAACAGAAAGCGACTCCGAGGAGTCCACTGCACCCACAGCTGTGTCGGGTAAGACCATCGACGCGACAAACCTCACCGAGATCGTGGGTGCACTCCACGAGGTTGGGCGGCGCGGCATGGAGATCAAGCGGTTCAAAGGTCTGGGTGAGATGGACGCTATCCAGCTCTGGGACACAACGATGGACCCTGAGCGCCGAACCCTGTTGCGTGTTACATGGGACATGGCCGGGCAGGCCGAGAGCCTGTTCAGCACGCTCATGGGCGAGGAAGTCGAGCCGCGACGCAAGTTTATCGAGGACCACGCGCTCGAGGTTAAAAACCTCGACGTGTAACCTGCGTAGTGACCTGAGATGCTGGTCATCGCTTGCTCAATAGGGCTAGTAGATAAACGTACACACGATCGGCTGCGCGGCCGATGTACCCCGCGTGGGTAGAACTTGGTCTGCTCTCTCGAGGTGTTCGTATGTCTGGATACAAACATGCCCAGAAGCGACCGATCTCTGCTCGGCCCAACACCATCGGGATGTGCCGAAAGAAGATGCGGGAATTGCTCCAACGGATGGCCAAGAGGAGCCGATCCGTCGGGGTCGAGGACTTTCGCTCATCTAAGCGCTGGCCCGTGCTCGGCGTAACCGCAGAGTTCCAGCTTGAAGAGAACCGCCGATTCCGTGATAAGCTGAATCTCTCGGTCCGAGATATTTCCAACGGCGGTATCTCGCTCCTGCACTCGTCGTTTTTCTACCCAGGGACTCGGTGCAGGATCACACTCCCGCTGAGAGATGACCCGAGCGAGGTCGTCGTCATTGACGGGGTCATCAAGAGATGCATTCACGTTGAAGGAGTCGTTCACGAGATCGGAATCAAGTTCGATAAACCGATCGACTCCAACAAGTTTGTATCAAAGATCCTTCTTGAGAAGTTCAAGCCAGACAACTCCAACGCAAAGCGCACCGTTGGACGCGTGCTTCTCGTAGATGACTCTGCCGTCGATCGACGTCTTGTCGAGTATTTTCTAACTGGCCCGAATATTCAGCTAAGTGTCGCGGGGACACTTGAAGATGCTCGATCACTCGCGAAAGAGCCCTTTGATCTGATTCTATGCGAGCTGAAGCTACCCGACGGCGATGCTGTTGAACTCATCCAATGGCTAAAGGAACAAGGATCAGGTACACCAATTGCGATTCTCTCAGCAATCCCTTCAGAAATGGTGAGCGACACGATTGTGCAATCTGAAACTAAGGGATATCTTCTCAAACCGGTTGATCGTGCCACTCTGAACACAGCAGTGACAGATATCCTCGGTCTTCCATCGAGCACCGAGAGCGAACAAGAACCCTTGCTCGATCTATCTGATCCAACCGTGATGGAAATCGTTGATATGTTCAAGGGTGAAGTTGATCTCCTCGTCGACGCGCTGGGTGACGAGTCTGCGTTTGAAGACCCGATTCAGCTGTACTCGGTCGTGCTCCGGCTCCAGGGCACGGCCCCCACGCTCGGGTTCGAACAGCTCGGCAAGGTCGCGGCGCGTGCTGCGGAATCCCTCGCGGCGACGATGAGCAGCGAGGAATCGGCTCCGCAACTCAATGCTCTCATCGAGTCATGCAAGGCCGCTCGCGCGGCGTGAGTTTCTTTTGTTATTGGGCGTCAATAAGAGACGGTCGTGCGGCCCGGTTCGGCTGGTTTGATTTCTGGACCCTTAGCACCTGCACCCGGGCGGTGGTTTCACTTATTGGCTCCCTGCGCAATGACGATCTTGGGAATATGAGTGCGCGGCCGGTGCTGCTGCGCTATCGGGCTTTGCGGACGGGGATTGCATCGTGCAGGACATCATCGATCAACTGACATCGGCATCGTCTGGCTTCTCGCAGATCACGTGGCTCGCGCTGGGTGGCGCTGCGCTGGCGACGCTCCTGCTCGGGGTGGTCTTTGGGCTTGTGCTGCGCCGACCAAAGTCGAGCACGGCAACTGCTGACGACGAGCCGGGTGTACTCGGAGCGTGCGGTGCCGCGGAGTTCGCGTGCCGGGTGACGCCCGATCTCAGGGTGACCGAACTTTCAGCCGACATCGTGACACTCACCGGCTACTCCGCTCAGGTGCTGACGAACTCAGACGCGTTTGTGCGCATGCTCGATGAGAAGGATGCGCAGTTCTTCGAGGCCCGGGCACGTAACGCGATCCAGGAAGAGCACGCGTTGATCGCGGACCTTCGGTACGAGGACGCCGACGGCAGGCACCGCTGGATGAATGTACGCGCCGAGCCGCGACGCGACGGGAAGGGACGGGTCACCGGGCTCAAGGGTGTTGTCCGCGAGATCACGGAGCAGAAGCGGTTGGCGACTGACGCCTCGACCGCGTGGGCCCGGTTCCACGCGCTTGCCAACTCGACTCCGACGATGCTCTGGGTACTCGATGAGAACTGCGATTGCCAGGCGACGAATTCTGCCAGCGAGCGCTTCGCCGGCACGACCGAAGACCATCTCAGAGGACTGGGCTGGGCGAGCGCGTTCCCTGAGGAAGAGCGTCAGGCGGTGATGAAGTTCGTCAGCCGCGCCGTGGATGAACGCACGAGCCTGAAGCGTGACTCGGTCATGATCGACGGCCAGGGTCGCACGAGGTACGTCGCGCTCAGCGCGAGCGTCGCTCGAGACGATCAGGGCGAGGCGTCGGGCGTTGTACTTACAGGTAAAGACGTCACGGACCGCTCCGAGGTGGACAAGCAACTCGACAGGCTTCGCCGGATCGTGGACGCGAGTGAGCAGAACGTGGCGGTTCTTGCGCCGGACATGCGGGTCACGATGTTGAACCACGCGGCCCGTGAGCTGCTCGGCCTCAGCGAGCGCGACTCGGCGGACAATCTCGCTCTGTGGCATGTCGTCACCAAGGACACGAGCGATCAGCTCCGCGGCGAGGGCGTCAAGGCGTGCGCCGAGAACGAGATCTGGCAGGGCCGAGGCCGACTCCGGATTGGCGAAGAGGACAGCGTCTCGGCGGAGCTCTGCTTTACGCCTCTTGGCGACGGCTGGCACGGCATGATCGCGCGCCCGATCGAGCACGAACTGCAGCGCGAGGCCGATGCGCAGATGGACAAGCGCAGGCTCGCGGTGGCGCTCGGCGCGCTCGAGCGCCTGTCGAGGGGAGGCTGGGCACCGGGCCGGGGCGCGGACCGGATCGTCGAATCAGTCTCGAAGCACTACACGCACCTGCGCGCGACGTACGCCTCATTCTCCGATGACGGCACCATTACCGTCGTTGCGTCCGACGGGCCCTCTTGGATGGGCTCGGCCAAGGGCCGTACGACAAAGATCGACCCTGACGGTGCCCTCTTCGGCAAGCTCCGGTCCGACGAGATCGTTCGGATTGAGGATGTCTGGAATGAACCCGAACTCGAGCAGTCGCTTCTCGGGTTCGAGGAGACGTCCGCGCGATCGATCGCGGCGGTGCTTGTGGACTCGGGCGACAGAACCGCGGGGTTAATGCTCCTCGAAAAGCCGAACGCGGGCGAGTGGACCCACGACGAGGCGCAGACACTCAGGCTCGCCTCGGGCGTGCTGGGCGTAGCGCTCAGGTCCGAGCGAGACCGCCGGGCGCGGATGACCGCAGAGGCGCGGATCGCAGAACAGACACAGCGCTGGCGCGACGAGCGTGAGCGAAGTGAAGAGCTTTCCTCGCTCGCGTCGGACCGAGCGGGCGAAGCCGAGCAGCTGCAAGCCAAGCTCGACAAGGTGGATTCTGCCTGGGCGGGCGGTCTCGCCGAGCTAGGCAACCGGGCGATCGGCGCGGCGGATCTTGCTGGGCAGGCGCGAGACGCCGGGCTCGGCTCGCTCGCTGAGGATCTTGAAAGCCTCGCCAGCGAGGCCGACCGCGCAGAGATCGCGGGCCGGATAGTGTCGGGGACGCTGAGGCCCGTGTTCGAGGAGTGCAAGCCGACCGACGTACTCAGGCACGTCGGCGAGCGATTTGTCGGCAAGGCCAAAGCCCGCGGTGTGACACTCAAGATCAATCAGGAGGGCGAGCTGCCCTCGACAATCGAGGCCGACCCGAGACTCCTGAAGCTGGCCTGTTGTGAGCTTCTGGAAGTTGCGCTTGGGCGCTGCTCATCTCGAGAGATGATCGCGGTTGCGTCTGTTCAGGGCAGCCAGCCCGATGAGTCGCTCGTGGTGAAGGTCTCGGGGGGCCCGATCTCCACACCCGACGAGGCGAGGCCCGGCGCTCCGGCTGGGCTCTCGCTCTTGAAAAGACTCTGCGAGTCGATCGGGGGCAAGCTGGAGGCGGTGACCGACTCGGGCAAGACCGAACTGGCGGTTGTGATCCCGATCGCACGCGAGGCGAGTCTGAGCCTGCCGACCGAGGACGCTGAGTTGGAAGACAAAGCGGGCCAGGAAGACGCGGCGTAATCCGAAGTCTTCGGGATCGTCTCTGAGATGCAAAGTGGAGAAAGGGTGACCGACGGGATTTGAACCCGCGACCCCAAGGATCACAACCTTGTGCTCTGCCAACTGAGCTACGGCCACCATCTGGTACCCGACCGGAACGCGAATCCGTGCCCGGACGGTTGGAACGATACGGAACGACCTTCTTTGGGTCAATCCAATGTATACGAAGTCGCTTGGCCGACATGGTATACAGGGCTAGTGTCTGCCTCGGACCCAGTTTTTTGGGGTCCGCAGACCATCATCGATCAGAGTGAGGCAGGGAGGATTGCCGTGTCGATCGGAGCACTTGAGTCGTTGGATCTGGCGCAAAGCCGGACTTCAGTCAACCTTTCGCCCGCGGAGCTGATTGAGCACGCGATCGAGCGGCAAGAGGGCACCCTGGCCTCCAACGGCGCTCTCGTGTGCATCACGGGCAAGCTGACAGGCCGGTCACCCAAAGACAAGTACCTCGAAGACACGCCCGGCATCCACGACAAGATCTGGTGGGGCAAGGTCAACCAGCCTATCACCCCAGACAAGTTCTCCATCGCCGAGCAGATCGCGGTCAAGCATCTGAACGAGCAGGAGCATCTCTACGTCTTCGAGGGCTTTGCCGGCGCCGACCCCAAGCACCGACTTGGCGTGCGTGTTGTCACCGAGCAGGCGTGGCACAACCTGTTCGCGAGCACGCTGTTCATCAAGCAGGGCAGTGAGGCCGCGGGCGGCTCGACCGACTGGAACCACGACTGGACCATCCTCAACGCCGGCAAGCACAACCTGACCGAGGAAGAGAAGCAGCAGCTGGGCGTCACGAGCGAGACACTCATCGTGCAGTCGCTCGAGAAGAAGACCGTTGTCATCCTGGGCACCGAGTACGCGGGCGAGATCAAGAAGAGCATCTTCTACGCCATGAACTTCGACATGCCCGAGGTCGGCGTTTTCCCGATGCACTGCTCGGCGAACGTCGACAAGGACGACCCAACAAACGTCGCGCTGTTCTTCTGCCTCTCGGGCACCGGCAAGACGACGCTCAGCGCCGACCCCAACCGCGCACTCATCGGTGACGACGAGCACGGCTGGGGCCCCGACGGCGTGTTCAACTTCGAGGGCGGGTGCTACGCCAAGTGCATCAACCTCTCGCCAGAGGGCGAGCCGGAGATATACGCCGCGATCAAGTTCGGGTCTGTGCTCGAGAACGTCGTCCTGAAGGACGGCCGAGAGCCCGATTACGATGACGGCAAGCTGACCGAGAACACGCGCGTGACCTACCCGGTGGATTACATCCCAGG
>WUAK01000081.1 GCA_009827205.1 Phycisphaeraceae bacterium
CATGCAGTCCATTGTGCAAGGGGCGATGATCGCAAGATCCGCGTCTCTCGCCGTAGCAATGTGCTGGGGATCGTCGCTCTCGATGTGATCCCACATCGACGTATACACGGGCTTACCACTGAGCGCCTGGAAAGTAAGAGGGGTCACGAATTTCGTCGCCGACTCACTCATCAGCACGGTGACCTGCGCACCCGCCTGAGCAAGCTTGCTTGTGAGCGCAGCCGATTTGTATGCAGAGATACCACCGCATACACCCAGGACGATGCGTTTGCCGTTGATGTTCGTGGGGGTGGTCACAGCTGTGCCCGCTCAACCAGAGTTAGAGCAAAGCTTCTTCTTGAGGAGCGGCGATCTCGAAGTCACCCTCTTCGCCTGCTTCGACGATCTCGATCTTGTCAGCGAGGATCTCGGCCACGACAAGCTCAAGGTCACTCCTGCCTTCGCGCTCGACCATCGGGCGGGCGCCGTCCATGAGCTGGACGAGCCGGCGCTGGATGACCGTGGCAAGGCGGAATCGGCCGCCGAACTTGTCAACAATCTCTTCGCTCTTGAGTGCTTCGATCATAAGTGTCGCTCTTTCGGGCTCCCCGGCAGCCTTCACCTCGGGCTCGGACCGGTCCGCCTCAGGCCGTAATTCTAGGCCAGCAAGTCCCCTAAGGGCGAGCGTGTTGCGGCCAGAGGGGCTACCCTATCTCGGCGTCCGAAACGAGCGAACCGGGCTCCCCAAGGAACAATCGGCCCTCCCTTCAACGTAACCCACGGGCCCTTCTCAAGCTCAATCCAGAACAGGCACCCAAAGCATGTCAGCATCAGAATGGTCATTCGGCGACCGGGTCACTCACGCGGATCGTCCGGAGTGGGGTGAGGGCGAGATCACCGCGATCCAGCCAGTCATCGTCGAGGGACGACCGTCTCATCGGCTGACCATCAGGTTCGAGCGGGCAGGCATCAAAAAGCTCGCCACCTCAGTCGCCAACATCAAGCCAGCCGGCGATCAGTCTCCCTCCACCGGTCCAGCTGCAGCAGAGCCTGAGATCCATCTCGACGACAAAGAGCTCGCCGTAAAGCTCGAGAGCATGCCCGAGGACGCTATCGATCCGTTCATCTCGCTCGAGAAGCGATTCGAGTTCACTCTCAAGCTCTACCGTTTCTCGGACCGGGGTGGCTCGCTGCTCGACTGGGCAGCAATGCAGACCGGGCTGGCGGACCCGCTGACCCGTTTCCTCAGGCACGACCTCGAACTGCATTTCGCCAAATTCCGTCGGAACCTCGATCGCCACACAGGTGATCTTGCCAGCCAGGTCTCCCGACAAAGCAAACAGACGCTCCGCGATATCGCTGACAAGGCACCCGACCAGGGCCAGCAAGCGCTGCGTCGGATACTCGCCAAGCGTTGATACTGGGCAACAGCCCGCTCAACCGGCCAGTTCTACAAAATCGCACAGCCATCACACGCTGAACCCGTGCTCTGCTTGCAGTCTTGCTATGCCATTTTTATCCGGACGCACGCGCTTCGTTCCCAAGTATGGCACGCCGGGCACGCCTGTTGACATGTCTTCTTTGATCGCGGCGTCTGCACGCCGTGACTGAACAACAATCAAGACAGGCAGGAGCGACAGGCCATGAGCGAGCGAGAATTCCAGAATCAGTTCAACAAGCTTCTCGAGAAAATCAACACCCTCCCGCGCGACCAGCAGGACAAGCTCAAGGAGATCGCCTCGGATACCAAGGGACGACACGAACAGATGAAGAAGACCATCTCCGAGCTTCAGGACTCGCTCGACTACCTACGGGTCAGCGTGAAGTACCTGGTCTTCGATCTCGAGGCAACCCGCCGCGAGAACAAGCAGCTCCGCGCACTCCTCGAACGCAGACCAGAGGGCGACGCGTAAGCCGCTCCGATAAGCCCACTTGCACCGCAATCCCCAGCACATCAGGCCCATTCCTCCGGGTCTGTTGTGCTTTTTGAGGCGCAATCACCAGCGGCATCGCGTTACATTCTGAAGGCCAATCTGTACCCAGGCCGGATTCTGGAAGGAACCACACATGCACGCAGCCAAGCTCACGACCGCCGCCACACTCCTCATGCTCGCAAACACCGCTACATCCGCCCACGCCCAGTGCGATCCGGCCACGATGTTCTCGCAGAGCGTTGGTCTCGCCTCGGGCGATGGGCCATACGACCTTGACGCGGGCGACGTCAACGGCGACGGCATCGCTGACCTCGTCTCCATCAACGCGGCATCCAGCGATCTCGGCGTCTTTCTCGGTGCCGGTGATAGTACCTTCGCCGCTGTCAGCTCAAATTCCACCGGCGTCCAGGCGTTCGATGTTTCACTCGGTGACATCGACAACGACGGCGATCTGGACGCGGTGATCGCTGACGTCACAAACGACGCGATAGGCATCATGACCAACGACGGCAGCGGGGCGTTCTCTGTCAGCGCAAGCCTGCCAATCTCGGGTGAAACACCCTCTCATGTCCAGCTGATCGACATCAACAACGACGGCGAGCTTGATGTTGTCTCAAACGCAGTCTCTAGCAACTTCATCAACGTGCTCATCGGTGCCGGCAACGGCACATTCGCCACTGCAGTGGCCTATCCAGTCGGAAGCAGCCCGCAGCTCGCAGCCTACGGCGACATCGACAACGACGGCGATATCGACATCGCAACACCCAACACCGGCTCAGACAACATCAGCCTGCTGCTCAACAACGGCGACGGCACGTTCGCATCGCAAATCATCATCCCGTCCGCTGATGGCCCTGTCGGCGTCGCGATGGGTGACCTCGACAACGACGGCAACATCGATCTCGTCGAATCAATCAACGGCACGATGGTGCAGCGAGTCCGATTCGGCGCCGGTGACGGCAATTTCCCTGCATCCACTGACTACAGCGTCACCGATGTCCCGGGCGACAACACGCTCGCCGACCTCGACAACGACGGCGATCTCGACATCATCACCGTGTTTCTCAGCGGCACAGCGCAGGTCGCAACGCTCATCAACGACGGCACCGGTGCTTTCACCGGTCCCTTTTTCTTCGAAGCCGGTGCAGGACCGATCGCACTTCTAGCGCACGACCTCAACAACGACTTCGCGACTGACCTCGCGACCGCGAACGTGTTCGAAGACAGTGTGAGCGTCCTGACCAACGGTTGCGGCCCGTTCCTCAGCATCACCAGCCAACCGCAGGGCATCGTCGCCACCGCTTTCGGCCCAGCCGAGCAGATGACCGTCGGTGCACCGCTCGCCGACACATTCCAGTGGTTCTTCAACGACACACCCCTCGCCGACGATGCCCGCTACTCGGGTACAACCACCAACACACTGTCTATCAACCCCGATCTGACCACCATCGGCACCTACCGCGTCGAGGTGTCAAACGACGCGGGCACACTCACATCGCCGAGCGTGGTCATGGCTGTTATCAACGACTGTCCCGCAGATCAGAACTTCGACGGCAACCTCTCCCCGACCGATTTCACGGCCTGGATCAACAACTTCAACAACGGGTGTGAGTAATTGTCCTAGAGAACCCCGAGTCGCATCCTAAGCGTTGCTTTGCTTATTACCGCGAAGTTTCTCGCTGAACGACTGCACCACGAAGTACAGCATCGGGACAGAGACCACCGATACCGCGGTCGCCACCAGCATCCCGCCGAACACCGAAGCACCAAGCACCTGCCTGCTCTGAGCGCCGGCGCCAGAGGCAACGAGCAGCGGGATCACACCAAGGATGAAGCTCATCGCTGTCATGAGCACGGCTCGGAACCTCAGCTTCGCCGCGGCGACGGCTGAGTCGCGGACCGAATCGCCCGATTCCCGGCGCGCCTTGGCGAATTCAACGATCAGAATCGCGGTCTTCGTCGAAAGCCCGATCAGGAGCACCACGCCGATCTGTGTGTAGACGTTGTTGTCAAACCCGCGCAGCATCACCGCGGCGACCGCGCCGAGCAGTGCCGTCGGCACCGCGAGGCACACAGACATGGGCAGCGTCCAACTCTCGTACTGCGCGGCGAGCACCAGATACACGAGCACAATCGAGAACAAGAAGATGATCGAGGTAGACCCGCTCGCCTTGTCCTCCTGGTACGACAAATCGGTCCACTCGTAACCGATCGAAGGCGGCAGTTGAGACGATGACATATCGCGAACCGTGTCCATCGCCTGACCTGACGAAACACCCGGGGGCGTGAAGCCGTTGATCTTTGCGGATGGGTAGATGTTGTGATGCGTCACGACCTGCGGGCCGAGGATCTCCTCAATGCTCACAATCGAACCGAGCGGCACCATGTCGCCAAACGAGTTTCGCACATCCAGACGCAGAATGTCGTCGGGTGTCACACGGAATTGCGCATCGGCCTGAACCTTGACCTGAAAGATCCGGCCGAACTGCACAAAGTCATTCGCGTAGGCAGAACCTAGATATGCCTGCAGCGCACCGAAGACCTCGCTCAGCGGTACGTGCAGCTTCTGTGCCTGCTCGCGGTCGATCTCAACGAACAACTGTGGACTCGAAGCTCGAAAGCTTGTGTACATCCCCGCGATGCTGCTCTGGGTCGCACCGGTCTGGTTGAACGCACCGGCTACCTGTTCGAGTGTGCCGAGTCCTACACCGCCTCTGTCCTGAAGCGCGAGTGAGAATCCGCCCGACATACCAACACCCGGAAGGCTTGGGGGAGAGAACGCAACAGCCGTGCCTTCCTGGATCTGCCTGAGCCCCGCGTTGAGCTTTGCAACGATCGCTTCCTGGCTGAGGTCACCGGTCGCCCTCTCGTCCCAATGGTCGAAGGTCACAAACAGACTGCCTTTGTTCGATCCACCCGAGCCATCGATGATCGAGTATCCACTGATGCCCAGGGTGCCCTTGATACCAGGGATCGATGAGGAAATCTCGCTCGCTCGGCTCACGACCGCCGCTGTTCGTTCGAGCGATGCCCCCTCGGGGAGCTGGATATTCGTGACGCAATACCCCTCATCCTCCTGGGGCACAAAGCCCGAAGGCAGGCTTGCGAAACCCATGATCGCCACGACGCTCAGCCCGATGAACAGGACAACACCAACAAACGCGACACGGATGACGCGGTCAACCGCGCCCTCAAGCCCGTTCGTTGTGCGTTCTAGAACTGAGTTAAAGAGACGGAACGGCGCGAGCGGTTTTCCTCTTTCGCGGAGCAAGATACCGCACAGCGCCGGGCTGAGCGTCAGCGCGTTGATGCTGCTGAAGACCGTCGCGATCGAGATCGTCACCGCGAACTGACTGAACAGCTCGCCCACGATCCCGCCCATAAACACGGTGGGTACGAAAACCGCAAGCAGTACGAGCGTCGTCGCAATCACGGGGCCCGTCACCTCGAGCATCGACTTGATCGCGGCGTCCTTTGCCGAGATTTTCTCTTCTTCGATCAGTCGTGTTGTGTTCTCCACGACCACGATGGCATCGTCGACCACGATGCCGATCACGAGTACGAGCCCAAACATCGAGAGTTGGTTGATCGAATACCCGAGCCCGGCCATCACCGCGAAGGTGCCGATGAGTGAAACGGGGATCGTCACCAGCGGGATGATTGTCGCTCGGAAGCTCTGCAGGAAGATGTACACCGTGAGCACCACGAGCACGAGCGTGATAAAGAGCGTCACGACCACTTCACGGATCGAGGATCGCACCACGTCGGTGTTGTCATAGTGCACTTCGTAGGCCAGTGAATCGCCGTAACTCGTTGAGAACGTCTTTGAGAGGCGTTCGAGCGTGGAGACGACGCCGTCTGCGACTTCGATCGCGTTGGCCCCGGGCAACTGGTACACGGCAAGAGCAGCGGTTGGCTGCCCGTTGAAATTCGCCTCGGCGTCGTACGTCTGGCTGCCCAGCTCGACCCTCGCGACGTCACGCAGATAGACAAGACTGCCGTTCTCGCCAACCTTCACCACGATCGACTCGAACTGCTCTGGCTCCGAGAATCGACCCGTCGTGTTGACTGTGAACTGGAACGCCTGCCCTGCCGGGATGGGTGGAGCACCGATCTTGCCCGCAGCGACCTGCACGTTCTGTGCCTGGATGGCGCTCATCACATCGCCAGTGGTCAGGCCCCGGCTCTTAAGCAGGTTCGGGTCAAGCCAGATCCGCATACCAAACTCGCCGGTACCGAACGTCTGCACATCTCCGACGCCGTTGACCCGTTTCACCTCGTCTTCGATGTTGAGCTTGACGAAGTTGTGCAGGAAGCTCGAATCGAGTGTGCCATCGGGGCTGTAGAACGCCACGAACAGCGTGATCTCGGGCGATTGTTTGCTTACGCTGACACCCTGCCTGCGCACCTCCTCGGGCAATCGAGTCTCAGCGATACTCACACGGTTCTGGACCAGCACGTTGGCGATGTCGAGGTCTGTGCCGACTTCGAAGACGATTGTCAGAGTCATCGTCCCATCAGCAGTGCTGACACTGGACATGTAGGCCATGCCTTCGACGCCGTTGATCTCCTGTTCGATAGGTGTCGCGACTGTTTCCGCGATCGTCTCAGCGTTCGCACCGGGATAGATCGCGCTCACCTGAATCGTTGGGGGAGAAATCGACGGGTACCGGCTGATCGGAAGCGATACAAGAGCGACCGCCCCGAGCAGAACGATCACGATCGACACGACTGCTGCGAAGATCGGGCGAAGAATGAAGAATCGACTGATCACGGCGTGCCTTCCTCGTCCTCGGAGTCACTCGCCTGAGGCTGCGGGGGAGATGCAGCCGCAGAGCCCGCCATCTGCGGATTGACCGTTGCCCCGGGGAACGCTCGCTGCACACCGTTGACGATTACCCGATCAGCTTCAGCAAGGCCGTCCAGGACGATCCGATTACCGTCCACGACCTGTGCCGTCTCAATCGAGCGCCGCTCAACTGTGTTTGAGGCATTTACCACCAGCACGTAAGAGCCCGCGAGATCTCTCTGCACGGCTACTTCTGGAACAAGCATCTGCTCGCCTGTGATGTCAGGAACGAGTAGTCGAACAAACATCCCAGGGAAGAGGCTCCCATCCGCGTTTGGAAAGGCAGCCCGTGCAGTCAACGTACCGGTTGTTGCATCGAGCCCAGTCTCAGCAAAATCGAATCTGCCTGTCTGTGAGTACTCCACTCCATCCGCGGTCACGAGTGTGACAGGCTTGGCCTCCTCATCCGTTGGGCGCTCAGGCCTGTGGCCTGCATCTTCAACAAACTCCAAGAGGTCGCGCTCGGAGATCTCGATGTACGCGTAAATCGGATCGTCCTGCACGATCGTGGTCAACAGCGTGGGCTCGCCGCCGCCAACCAGATTGCCGGGGTCCACCATCGACCGCGAAGCCCGTCCAGAGATCGGCGCACGGATCGTCGTGTACTCAAGCTCGATCTCCGCGGCATCGACCTGTGCCTGAGCCGCCAGCACCGCTGCTTCGGCAACCGCGACCTCCGCTTCCCGCTCGATCACCTCGATCTCACTCGCGGCTGCCTGTTCAAGAGCCTGCTTTGTCCGGTCACGTCGAACCGACGCCAGGTCCCTCGACGCAACCGCTTGGGCGAGTTCAGCCTCCGCGGCGCTCAGGCGTGCTTCAAAGGGTTCGGGCTCGATCGTGAAGAGCACCTGGCCCTCTCCGGATTCGGAAGGGCCGGCGACGACGAAACCATCCTCAAACTCCACCGTTCGGAGGAATCCCTGGACCCTTGCTCGGACATCAACACTCTCGTCCGCCGCGAGCTGGCCCGTGAACTCCTTGTAGGTCGTGACCTCCTGTACCAGAGGCGTCGCGACAGTCACAGCCGGTGGGGGTGGGGGCTCAAAGGAGGTCGACTCCTTACAAGAGGCAAGAAAGCACGCGACACCCGTGGCCAAGATGAGCCTGGCAGTCACCGATCGCTTCAAAAGAACCATGAGCAGACCTCCGATTGTCACGCATAGTAACAACCCTTACCAGGCTCGCTTGGAGGCCCGATCCCGCTCCCAAGCCCCTATCAGGTTTCAGAGTGACTAAAGGGGCTTGGAGGGGTATCCTTTCACCCGAAGCAGGCGACCCCCAGAACCCAACTGGACCAGCCGACTTTGAGGAGCGGTGCCCGAGAGGCTGAAGGGGCCGGATTGCTAATCCGGTGTGCGGGGTTACCCGTACCGCGGGTTCGAATCCCGCCCGCTCCGTTCTCTATAGCGCCGTCACCCTATAGCTCTAACCACGATCCGGGCTCTGTCCAGACTTCTTTGCGTCAATCCTCACAATCGGTTGGAATCGTCACGAACTCAGTGGTCGTTCTCTGTGAATTGAACCCTGAATCTGCACCTTAAAACACGTCCCCGGGGTTCTTGGAGATCATCATGGTGGCAGTGCACTCGTAGCAGTCTCGCTCAAAATAACGTGACAGCGCATACACTGGCCCCATGAAACGCATACCTATCGCCGTCGCTTTACTCGCCCTCGCCGCCCCGTTCGCCTCGGCACAGATTGATGACCTGACCGTCCGCGTGCCTCACGAGACCTTGGACAAACGTGCTCCAGTGGGCGATGAAGCCATGGGTGCTGCTGGACCGCGTGGGCTGATCACGCAGGAGGTATACCGCGAGCGTCGGCTGCGTCTGCTCAATCACATGCGGGACAACGGTTTCTCCGCTGCGGTAATCTTCAACGAGACGAGGAACTCCCCCTCGGGCGGCCCGGACCGGTCCGGACTCGATTTCTACTACCTCACGGGCATCGAGCACGAGCCTGGGGCGGCGCTGCTGCTCGACCCAGACGCCGACCAGTACCTCGAGGCGCTCTTCCTTCCAATGCTCGACGTGGAAGATCACGTCTGGCACGGGGAGCGTTCGGCCCTCGGACGCGAGCTCGAACTGAGCACAGGTTTCGCCAGGGTTCGCCGTCTCGGGTCACTCCCCGGGGCGCTCGCCTCGGCGATTCTCACGGGCGAGTCGAACAAAGCTGTCTTCCTCGGGCCAGTAGTGGGGTACTCCAGCCCGGTGCCCAATCAACTGCAGGTGCTGCGCGACGCGACATCCCGCATTCCCGGTGCTTCGGTGGGCCTTGACCGCGAGATCCTGCCCGCGATGCGACAGGCGAAGGACAAGCACGAAGTCGAGCTCACGCGCAGGGCGATCGCAAACACGATGGCAGGACTCGGCGAGGGAATGAAGCTCGTCGAACCGGGCATGACCGAGTTCGAACTGCGGACGATCATCGAGATGGCATTCCACGAGGCGGGCTCGCGTCGACTGGCATTTGGAAGCATCGTGGGCTCAGGACCAAACTCGTGCGTGCTGCACTATCGGGGCGAGCACGATCACCGTGTGATGAACGATGGTGAGTTGGTGCTCTGCGACGTTGGCGCTGAAGTTGAGAACTACGCCGCTGATATCACACGGACCTTCCCGATCTCGGGCACGTTCACGCCCCGCCAGCGCGAGGTGTACAACGTGGTGCTCCGCGCTGCCGACGAGGCGATCGCGGCAATCCGTCCGGGTGTCACCTTCGCCGAGCTGAATGACATCGCACGCGGCGTGATCGAGGAGGCGGGCTACACCGACGACATGAAGCACGGGCTCGGGCACTTCCTCGGTCTGTACGTGCACGACGCGGGCAACTACCACCTGCCGCTCACACCGGGAACAATCATCACGATCGAACCCGGGCTGTATCTGTCGGACGAGAACATCGGGATCCGTATCGAGGATGATGTCCTTGTGACCGAGGACGGCTACGAGGTGCTGACACGCGGGTTGCCTCGCACAGCAGATGAGATCGAGGCGTTCATGGCTGGAGGAGAGTGAGCAGGAGACAGTTCAGCTCTTTCCGTTGCCTCTCTCGCCAGTATCGCCCAGCCTACGCGTTGTGAGCTCTCACAGGGGGCTCGGCACACTCTGCAGTCTGAGTTATTCGTCTAGAATCAAAAGTACCCAACGTAGGAGTGATTCATGGCACGCACCCCATCAACAATGCTCGAACTCGGCACCCAGGCTCCCGCGTTCGATCTCCCCAATTTCAACAACAACGTGGCCGAGAAACAAATGCACACCGACGATGCCCGGGGCCCTCAGGGCATGCTTGTCATGTTCATCTGCAACCACTGCCCGTTCGTGATCCATGTCGCCGACGAGATTGCACGCCTCGGACACGACGCCAAGTCACACGGCATAGGTGTGGTCGCGATCATGCCCAACGACGTCATCACCCATCCGGACGACGCGCCGGCGCACATGACCGAACTCGCCGAGAAGCTCGGTTTCACGTTCCCTTACCTCTACGACGAAACGCAAGCAGTCGCCAAGGCATACAGAGCAGCCTGCACACCGGACTTCTTCCTGTTCGACCGCGATCTGAAACTCGTCTACAGGGGACAACTCGACGATGCACGCCCGGGCAACGACGAACCGATCACGGGCAGGGATCTTCGAGACGCTCTGCACGCGGTTGCGCAGGGCGCATCAGTTGAGA
>WUAK01000082.1 GCA_009827205.1 Phycisphaeraceae bacterium
CTCCCGGCAGTGTCAACGCGCCTGCACAGGGCCTCAAGTCTGTCGGTGTTGGTTTCGCCGAGTTCGGCAACTCCGCAAACAACATCATCGCTGGTCTCGTCTCGTTTGACCCCAGCGCTCCCGAGACCCTCTACGTCGACCGAATCATCTCAGCGACCAACCAGCTCACCACCACACCCGATTCCGACAACTCCCAGTTCGGCATGGGCGTTGTTGACGCGAACCTCAACACCACCTTCCGCGCAGACGGCTTTGGCGCCACCGGCGGAAACCCCATCTCCGGCAACAACATCTTCCGCGTCAACTCAGAACTCCGTGCCAACGGCACACTCAACGAGATCAGCAACTCGGGCGGTTCCGATGCCGCTGCAACCGACTGGACCCTCGTCCAGAGCGGAACCACCCACAGCCCCGCCAGTCAGGTTGAGGAAGCCGTCGGTGGCCCATCCACCTTCGGCCCTAACTTCAACGGCGAGCTCGTCCACACCGATCACTCGGTCGCGACCACCGCTCACCTCACCTCCACCCTCCCCGGTCTGCCCTCCGCGACCGACCACCGTGGCACCATCGGCTACTCGCCAATCACCCCGCTCGGTGGTGTTGCAACCGCAACCATGATGACCCGGATCAACGGCACCGACACCGTCGACCTCAGCGTCTGGGGCGTCGATGCGAACGGTGCTCCTCAGTCGGTCGCCAACATGCAGGCTCCGATGATGATTTCCGACCCGATCGATGCCTATGTTGCACCCTTCGGTGAGTTCCGCGGCTACCGCAGCCAGATGGCATTCCGCGGCCCGTCAGGCGCTGCAGCTGTCTCGCAGGACGCCGTGACCGGTGAGGTCCTTGTTGCTTCTGTCTTCGATATCGCATGCGTCAACTGCGGCGGCCTGACCTACGGTGGCGGCGCATCAAACGCACCCGTCCAGGGCATCGCGGTCGCCAGCTTCGATCCAGCAAACGCCTCCGCTACACTCGGCTGGAACCTCGCCGCTTGGGTTGACGGCGACAACGGCGTCGGCAAGCCCGTCTTCAACGGCTCAGGCGTCCAGATCGGTGAGCTCACCGCCATCGGCGTCTTCGGCGTTGCCGGCCCCTCGATCTCCGGTGTCTCCATAGACGAAGCAGGCAACATCTACTTCCTCGCGCCCTTCTTTGACTACGGCCCCGACATGACCATCGGCACCGGCGACGACGACTTCGACAGCGCTCTCTTCCGCGCCGTCTACGACTCGACCTCCGGCGGCTACGACCTCGAACTTATCCTCCAGACCGGCAACGTCTTCAACTCGGCCAACACAGGCCTCGACTACGTCATCACCTTCCTCGATATCGCCGACAGCAACTCGACCTCGTCGGGCACCTTCTACGGCCACAACACCAGCTTCGACGGCTACCCCGGACTCGCAAACCCAACCGACCCCAGCGACAGATTCAACCTGGGCGGCATGGTCGTCGCGATGGACATGACCTACGACAGCAACAACGACGGCCAGTTCGACGAAGCCATGGGCGACGAAGGCTACAACTACCTCTTCTACATCGCACCGCTCCCCGGTGATGACATCACCGACTGCAACAACAACGGCGTCGACGACGCGACCGATATCGCCAACGGCACGTCCCAGGACCTCAACATGGACGGCATCCCCGACGAGTGCCCCGGTCAGATGAACCGCCTCTGCGCCGACGTCAACAACAACGGCAGCGTCGAGCCAACCGACTTCACAGCGTGGATCAACGCCTTCAACACAAACAACTACCGCTGCGATCAGAACGGCGACGGCACCTGCACCCCGACCGACTTCACGGCATGGATCGCCAACTTCAACCAGGGCGCCAACGGCCCGCTCTGCGTGAACTAACACGCAAGAGAACCCCAACTCTCACCCGCCCGTCCCGAAAGGGGCGGGCGGGCTTTCATTTACAATCAAACCACAATGTCCGGGAACCAACCCCGCTTGGCAACCGGACAGTCCATGACCAAGCAGGGGACCAAGTCATGAGCAACACAATCAAAGCCACATGCGCCATTGCCGCCATCGCAGCGTCCAACGCCGGTGCACAATGGGATCCCAACAACGCCCTATGGGGTAAGACCGAAGCTACCGACATCCGAGTGATGACATGGAATGTCGAAGACGGCATCTGCAGGACCGCAAACAAGAGCCAGACCACCAACAACTGGGCTGCTCTCGTCCGTACTGTTGCAGCCCTCGAGCCAGACATCCTCATCCTCCAGGAAGCGGGCGACAACTCAGGAAACAACACGGGTTCTGGCGTCGATTCGGTGAGCAACCTCACAACCACGCTCGACCTCTTCTTCAACGGTGGGAACGACCCATTCCAAGGCGGCGCGGTCACCCAGTACGTCCAGGCATACAGGCCCGGGTACAACCTCCCACACATCTACGTCAGCAATTCGACCGACAATTTCAACAGAAATGTCATACTCAGCCGCTGGCCGTTCGAAGACCTCAACGGCGACAACAAGGCAACCGTCCCTGACTTCGTCGTGGGTTCAAACGCCACACCCATCTCAGGCGGCGACGGCGGTATCCGCGGCTTCCAGTTCGCCGAAATCGATCTCCCGAATGACACATACCTCGGCGACCTCGTCGTTGGAAACGGACACCTCAAAGCCGGCGGCAATTCAAGCGACTTTGCACAACGTCTCGATGCCGCGGAGAACATCTGGTACTACGCACGCTACTTCTACAACGGCAACGGCACCTCTACACCGGACCCAGAGAACGCCATCATCTCCGCACCAAATCCTACACAAGTGCTCAACAACTTCACTCCCATCATCATGGGCGGCGACCTCAATGAAGACGAAGTCACCAACGGCAGGCGGGGCCCCGCTGCATGGATGACCGAAGGACCCGCCGCGAACGACTCAACGACCGGCGTTGACGCCGACGGCACCGACGGCATCCTCGACGCCTCGAGCGAGTTCTTCTCCGGGGACCTCGACTCAAGAGGCTCAAGCAAGCTCGACCACATCATCTGGCAGGACTCGATCGCACAGCGCCGCAGATCGTTCATCTTCCAGAGCGCCGAAATCCCATTCGCCAGCATGCCACCCGAGATCGACGACTTCGGCTTCCCCCCCGCCAACAACGGCACACTCACCAGCTCCTTCGCTTCCGATCACTTCGCGGTCATCGCTGACTTCATCGTCCCCCTGGGTAGCCAACCAGCACCCGGGGATTTCGACCTTGTCGCGCCGGCAGACGGCGCCAATAAGGTGTCCCAAATCGTGAACACGAGCTGGACCGCGGCCGATGACGCAGACTTCTATGAGATCTTCGTCGCCTCCGACCCGGGCCTCACGAACGTCGTCTTTACGAGCACATCAATCCCCACCACATCGGCGATCGTGTTCGGCCTCGACACTTGCACAACCTACTACTGGTCGGTTCTTGCGCACAACTCCAACGGCGCTACAACCTCGACACCCGCGGTCGCATCGTTCACCACGATCGGCTACGGCGACCAGAACAACGACGGCATCGTCTCACCAACCGACTTCACGGCATGGGTAAACAACTTCAACACAAACAACCCGATCGCCGACGTCAACCAGGACGGCTCAGTCACCCCCACCGACTTCACGGCATGGATCAACGCGTTCAACTTGAATTGCCCGTAACGAGTTCTCGTTCAGCTCAAGCCTCGGACTTGCCGATCTCTCGCATGCGCTCGATCGCGCTCTGGAGCCTGCGCTCCATGCCCTTGACGTTGATCTGAGACTTCACGCGCGCAAGCAGCTCAAGCCTTTGCACCGGCTTGGTCAGGAAATCATCCGCCCCCGCCTCGATCGCTCGCTCGACATCCGAGATCTCGTTCAGCGCGGTCACCATGACAATCGGAACCGCCGCGGTCTGCGGGTCCTTCTTCAGCTTCTCGCACACCTGGAAGCCGCTGAGCCTGGGCATCATGACATCGAGCACAACGACGTCAGGCGTCTCCAATTTGGCCATCTCAATCGCCTGAGCGCCATCGTGGGCGATCTGGGTGCGACACCCAAGATCCTCGAGGTAGGCCTGAAGCAACTCGAGGTTCTGAGCGTTGTCATCCACAATCAGGATCAGAGAGTCCTCTGGAACGCTCAAATCCTCGAACACCGGGTCGATCTCGGTCATCTCCCGCCTCCTCGGGCCGCAGCCTTCTATGGTCATTCCTGTAGACGATAGATGCCCGATCGGGGAGAATACCATCCCCCGCCCTGTCAGAAGGAAGTTCGATGTCGCAGATGCCCCAGCCGACCCATACGCCGTGGATCGACCGCTTCAACACCCCCTCGATCGACCCCCTCCTCGAGCAGTACGAAAGCCACGCCCTCACGCTCGCCCAGAACGCCCTCAAAGGCCTGACGGAGATTGTCGAGAAGGAGCCGGCCATCGAATGGAAGGGCCTCCCATGGCGCTGGACATGCGTTTATCGGGCCGAGGGCGAGCCCGAGCCCTGCGTGTACCTCATCCCCACGCCTGACTGGCCCTCGATCGCGATGCCAGTCCCAGCGAGCGTCGTCGACGAATTGCTCGCCAAGCGAGGCAGCAGCCGCTACATCAAAGAGACGCTCCTTCACGCCTGCCAGGTCGGGCACATCCGCTGGGCAGAGTGGTCGATCCAGGGCAGAGCCCAGTTATCAGACGTGCTCGGGCTCGCTCAGGGTATCATCAACGGCCAGCCCGTCTGACCCTGAAGGCAACTTCTCAGACAGACAACCCAACTCAGCCGATTCGCATTGGCACCCACGCGCCCTCACGGAGGAGGACACCGATGCTCAGAACCATCGCAATCGCCGCCGCGTCCTCGCTGATCGCTGCCGGCTCTGCCGCAGCTCAGTTCTCAACCGAGTTCACCGCGATCGTCCGCAACGCTGCTCTGGGTCAGAAAGGCATCGCGGGGGTATCCATCGTTGACCTCAACTCGGGCTCGACTCTCTTCTCCAGCAGAGCAGACGACCCGATGTCACCAGCGTCCAACATGAAGCTCCTGACCAGCGCCGCCGCGGTCAAGATCCTCGGTCCGGACTACGCCTTCATCACCGAAATCAACATCACCGGCGACGGCAAGGTCGTCATCACCGGGTCAGGCGACCCAGCGCTCGGTGACCCCGAGGTCATGAAAGAGCGCAGCCCTACAGAAACCCCTCACGACCTCTTCAACACGTTCGCAAGCGTGGTCGCCGCCGACAACGACAGAGTCAAAGAGATCGTGATCGACGACCGTGTCTTTGACCGCCAGCTGCTTCATCCGGATTGGCCCCGCGACCAACTCGAACGCTGGTACTGCGCACCTGTCCAGGGCATCAACATCCACTCGAACGTGCTCGCCTTCTACCCGAGCCCCGGCACGCCAGACAGTGGCCCCACCTGCGACCTCTCGCCTCTCTCTCCATGGATCCAGGTCGAGAACAGATCCAAACGTGTGTACGACGGCAGGAACGCGGTTTGGGTCCAGCGCACAGAAACCGATGACAACTGGGTCATCCGGGGTTCGATCCGCGCTCCGAGCCAATCACCAATCGAAGTCTCGATGCACGAACCAGCGGCATACCTCGGCAACCTCATAGCCGATCGCCTCTCGGGCAAGGGCGTCATCGTTGGCACTGGCCGACGACCGCAGGAAGCCGTCCGGCTCGCAGGCCAGCACGAGACGTTCATCATGCCAGACACCCCACTGGCTCGTCATGTGTCATCTCTTGACGAGATCCTCTACCGCGTCAACTACGACTCTCACAACATGTACGCCGAGGCACTCCTCAAGCGAATGGGCAATGTCGTCACCGGTGAGCCCGGGTCCTGGAACAACGGCGGCGCGGTCATCCGCATGCTCGTCGCAGAGAAACTCGGTCCAGACCACGCCGCGTCAATGATCATCCGCGACGGCTCTGGACTCTCACGCGAGAACCGAGTCCGAGCCTCAACATTCACGGCCTGGCTCTACCAGATGTACCACGACAACGAAGTCCGCCCAGCTCTGCTCGCCTCACTCCCGCGAGCCGACACCAAACTCAAGTCCAGATTCCGGTTCAGCAGCCTCGATTCCGATGTCTACGCCAAGACCGGAACCATCAACAACGTCCGCTGCCTCTCGGGCTACGTCATCAACCCTGAGACCGGACAAGGAGCCGCGTTCAGCGTCCTCGTCAACGGACTCACCACCGGCGACGCGGTCACCAACTCGAAACGCCTGCACAAAGAAATCGTCGAGGCGATCGATAGGAACATCCACCACTTTGCGATGCCCGCCGACGCCGAATCAGCCCCACAACTCGGCGGCTGATTCCGAGTCAAAGCCGTAACTCGACCACCGCTCACGCACGAGACCCTGGGTCGCCTCGTCGATACCGAGGTACTCGGGCCATTGCCTCGCGGGCACACCCGGATATCCGCCCGGCTCCTTCGGCGTCGCGTCGAACCACATCGTGCGATCGACAACGTGCGCATCTCTGAGCATGTCCGCGTTGGCAACCCAGTGAAACATCGCAAGCCCGGCATCGGCTACATCCACATCCTCACCGAGTACGACAACGAACGCCGGTGCTGAGCCGCCCTGTTCCACGTGGAATTGATCCACGATTTCGCGCACAGATGACCGCCCTCGATTCGTAGTCGTCACAAAGAGCCAGCCACCTAAGTCCTCGGGCATCGCCGCATCTACAACCCCATCGATTTCGTTCACGCGCTCCGTGATACGCTCTCGATCTGCAAACGTGCGCCGACTCGTGGGCTTTGCATCCTTTGACGTTTCCTCGCCTTCCCACTTGGGCGTGCAATCGAACCCCATCTTCCCGCCTGCGCCGAGCCACGGTGCCGCGTGATCGAGGATGTCCAGCGGGCCGCGCACCTGCTCGATATCCTGCGCAGGATCGCAGTGCTCCGCCGCAGCCCGGACAACCGCGCGCCAGTCGTGCACATCGACCGATTCATCAACCACGAAGATCGTCTTGGTCCACGCCATCTGCCCGGCGCCCCAGACCGCGTGCATCACTCGCCGACCCTGCAGCGGGTAGGCCTTCTTGATCTGCAGGCTCGCGCAGTTGTGGAACGCGCCGAACATCGGGAGGTCGTAGTCCTCGATGTCGTGGATCAGCGTCTTGAGCATCGGCAGGAAGATCCGCTCGGTCGCCTTGCCAAGAAAGTAGTCCTCCTGGGGCGGCGGCCCCACCACCGTCGCCGGGAAGACCGGCTTCTCTTGCATCGTGACCGCACTCACCTCCACGATCGGGTAGCGATCCGGGAGCGAGTAGAACCCGGTGTGGTCGCCGAAAGGCCCTTCGAAAACCGCGCCCGGTCCTAGTTCCTGCGTGTGCGGATCGAAACCAATCTCACCCGCGTCGGTGCGCACATAGCCCTCGATCACGATCTCCGCGCCGCTTGGCACCCAGAGCGGCACGCTCGCGCCGGGGCACATGCGTATCCCTTTCTTGTTGAGGAACCCCGCCAGCAGCAGCTCACTGATCCCGGGCGGGAGCGGCGCTGTCGCGGCGTACGGCAGCACACTCGGACCGCCCAGCACAATCGCCACGGGCATCGGCTCGCCCAGCTTCTTCCATGACCGCCAGTGAGATGCCCCGTCGTGGTGCACGTGCCAATGCATCGCGACCCGGTCCTTGCCCATGAGCTGGACACGGTACATCCCGATGTTGTGGCTCGCCGGCTTCGCTTCGTTCCGATCGTCCGCGTGGATCGTGTGGATCCCCGCGAGGGTGATGTATCGGCCTCTGTACTCGCGCTCCCACGTCTCGTCATCGATCGTTGGGTGTCCAAGCCCAGGGATGCCTTCGTTGACGTTTGCCGGGTAGCCCATCGAGGCGAAGTCGCCGTCCTTCTCCCAGCACCGCAGAAACGGCAGCTTGGTGAGGTCGATCTCCTCGCCGCGCAGTACGCGCTGCTGACACGCCCCTTGTTTCTTTGATCTCTTGGGCCCGACCTTGAGCAGCGGCGCGAACTTGCGCGCCATCCCGACCGCGTCGCGCAGGGACTTGGGAGGCTCGGGCTTGAGCAGGTCGCCTATTTGATTGGCAAGTGCTTCAAATCCGCCCCTACGATCATCAAAGCCATGATCAGGTCGAAGTCGTAGTTTGATTCCCCTGTCATGGGCATCTGCCCACATCGCGCGATGCTCTTCAAGGCTTTGGCGCTTGCAACCGAGTGCCATCTCGACACGGCGGTAACTGCCGTACGCGTTGATGAGCACCGGCACATCAGAGCCCTCGACGTTTTCGAACAGGATCGCGGGCCCGCCCCGATCCCAGTTCTTTGGGTCCGCCATCTTTGCCGAGTTGCTCGGCTCTGCTGGAGCCTTCGTCTTGCTGATCCGGTCGGCGATCGCTGAGATCTCGAGCACGGGCGAGACCTTCTCCCGCACGCGCACGAGTTGTCCCGTTTCTTCCAATGCCTCGATGAACGCCCGCAGATCGCTGAACATAGGATCACACCTTATGTCGGAACCCAATCCCACGCCCGAAGCCGGCCCTCCCACGTTCATCTACGGCGCTACGCGCGACTGGCCGGGCTACTTTGAAGCCGTCGCGGGAAAGCCCCCGCGGGAGACGCTCACAGAGGCCCTCGATCGCTTCGGTGACGAGGCGCCCGCGGATGCGATTGACCTCGGCTGCGGCGAGGGTCGAGACACGCAGGAACTGCTCGACCGAGGCTGGAACGTCCTCTCGATCGATGGCTCGCAAGTCGGTATCGACAAGCTCCTTACGCGGCCCGGTCTCCGAGGTCACCCGAACCTCACGACTCGAGTCTCGGTATTCGAGGAACTCGGTGACCTGCCCAGCGTCAAGCTCCTCAACGCGAGCTTCTCGATTCCGTTCTGCAACCCGGCTCACTTCGATCGGTTCTGGAAGACAATCACAGACGCGATCGAGCCGGGCGGGCGGTTCTCGGGCCAACTCTTCGGCGACCGGGATTCATGGGCGAGCATCCCAGACAGGTCACACCAGACCCGCGACGAAGCCAAGGCGTTGTTCGATGGGTTCGATTTAGAGATGTTCGACGAAGAAGATCGCGACAAGCAGGACTATCAGGGCACCGAGAAACGGTGGCACGTCTTCCACATCGTCGCGCGAAAGCACGGCTGACCCAATCCCCATAAGATCCAGGAGTCATGGCAGCACACCTCGCTATAGATCTTGAGAACGTCGCAAAGACGTACAAAGCACCCTTTCGGGAGTCCATCCACGCGCTCCGAGGGATCGACATGAAGGTCCACCGGGGCGAGGTCTTCGGCCTGCTCGGACCCAACGGCGCCGGCAAGTCCACGCTCGTCAAGATCCTCATGACCGTCATCCGCCCCTCCATGTGCAAGGGGACGGTGCTCGGCCAGCCGGTGGGCGACAAGCACACGCTCATGAAAGTCGGCTACCTGCCAGAGCACCACAGCTTCCCGCCGTATCTCACAGGACGGCAACTCATCGAGTTCTTCGGCGCGATGAACAACATCAAGCGCACCGACCGCAAACGCAGAGCGGGTGAGCTGCTTGAACTCGTCGGCATGAAGGATTGGGGCAAGAAGAAGCTCAGGTCATACTCGAAGGGCATGCGCCAGCGCATCGGCATCGCGCAGGCGCTCATCAACGATCCAGATCTCGTACTCCTCGACGAGCCGACCGACGGCGTGGACCCCGTTGGACGACGCGACATCCGCGCCATCCTCGACCGGCTCCGCGACGAGGGCAAAACCGTATTCGTCAACAGCCACATCCTGTCCGAACTCGAACAGGTGTGCAGCCGCGTCGCGATCCTCGTGCAAGGTGCGGTCGCAAGCCAGGGCACCATCGATGATCTTACCTCCGGGCAGGAGCGTTACGAGATCGAGCTTGCGCCCGAAACGAGCTCGATTCTGCAGGCGTTTGCAGGCGAGAGCGCCGAGGTATCAGAGCACACACTCAAGCTGCTCTCGGTCGAGCCTTCTGATGTTCAGCCCGTCATCGATCAGATCAGAGCGAAGGACGGCGTGATACTCTCGATCAGGCGGACCCGCCCGTCGCTCGAAGACCTGTTCATGCAGGCGGTCGTCGACCCTGCGACGGGTGAAACTCTCGCCCCAGGTGCAGCGAGGAAATCGTCATGATCATCCAGACATCGGCGTTGTTCCTCGACGCGTACCGGGACCTCAACTCGAAGAAGCTCTTCTGGATCACGATGGTCCTCTCGCTCGTCTGCGTCGCTTCGTTCGCTGCTTTCGGCATCAACGAAGAGGGCATGTCCATCTTCGGGATGGACATCCCGATCCCGGGTCTGAACTCCGA
>WUAK01000083.1 GCA_009827205.1 Phycisphaeraceae bacterium
GGGGCGTGGTCGATCACGTGTTCAAACCCGAAGAAGCCGCCAACGCATGGGAACGCCTCGAAGCCTCCGGGCAGTTCGGCAAGGTTGTCATCGACTGGTCGTGACCGCTTCTTCGAGCACAAGCCACGCGGCCCGAGGATTCGCCGCCCTCTCACGTGAGTAGTCCGGGCCCTCGTTACAGGGCTCGACACGCACGAGATGGATCACTGTCCCGAACCGGGCCGAGCTCTTGAGTGACCAGTACGCGTCATCACCAAGGACGATCGGGTCCAGGCGTGCTCTGAGCGCTTCCATGTTCTCAGGCGTGAGCCCCTCGAGCTGTTCGACGTGTTCGACCTGGGCCTTCGCGCAAACCGATCCTGAGGCAACCTTGAAGTAGACCGTGTCGCCCTTGATGACTCTGCCAAACGGAGCGATGCGGTTCTTCGAGAGTCTGAGTTCAGCGGCTTTCTTGCCGTCCAGAATCAGCTGCGCGTACTTCCTGTGCACAACCGCGACATGGACTCGGCTACTCACCGGGCCTTCATCCGTTCGATGGTGCCTGTGGTGCTCTTGCCCTCGACAAGATCTATAAGTTCGACACGCCCGCCGTAGGACTCGACGATGTCGTACCCCACGACCTCTTCACGCTTGTAGTCGGCGCCCTTGATGAGCACATCGGGTCTGATCTCTTCGATCAGGCGGATCGGTGTGTCCTCGCTGAAGGGCACGACCGCGTCCACGCACCCGACGGCGCCAAGCACACGCGCCCGGTCTTCGAGAGAGTTCACAGGTCGGCCTTCGCCCTTGAGTCGCCTGATCGAATCGTCGTCGTTCAGCCCGACGATGAGCATCGCACCGTGCTCTGCGGATCGTTCGAGCATCGAGATGTGCCCGGCATGGATGATGTCGAAGCAGCCGTTGGTGAAGATAACCTTGCCGCCGGTATTGCGCACGACGTCGGCCTCAAGCCTTGCCTGCTCGGCAGATCTTAACTTGCCCTGCAGCCGTCCGGCCTGCTTCAGGACCTCGTGACGGATCCTCGCCAGCGGGATCGGTTCTACGCCGAAGATCTCGACCTCGAGCCCGGCCGCGGTGTTGGCCAGCGCAACCGAGTTCGCCCAATCGAGCCCACACCCCGCACCCGCGGCGAGCCCGGCCAGGACCATGTCTCCCGCGCCGGTCACGTCGTACACCTGTCTTGCGACCGTCGGCACGATGATCGGATCCTGCCCACGCTCGAGCAGCAATGCCCCGTGACGATCGAGCGTGACTACGACAGTTTCTAGGTCCAGGTCATTGAGCAGCATGCGAGCGATATCGTTGTTCTGGGACTCGGTGCCGGACGCCAGCCCCGTGGCCTTCTCTGCTTCGGTCCTGTTGGGTGTGATGCACGTCGCGCCGCGGTACTTCGCGTAGTCAGCGATCGCCGCGGGATCGACGAGCACCGGCTTGTCCGCGGCTCTGGCGCGAGAGATCACCTCCTGACAGATCTCGCGCGAGCACACACCCTTGTTGTAATCCTCGATGCACACAACATCCGCATCCGCGAGTTCCTTGTCGAACGCTTCGATCAGTTGGCTCGCAACCTCATCTGAGAGCGGCTCATTGGACTCGAAATCGACACGGAACATCTTCTGCGGATGCCTGTGCTGGGCCAGTCCGATGAGTGAGCGCTTGACGGTTGTCGGTCTGCCGTTGTCAGCGACGAGACCTTCGGTCCCGACGCGTTCATCATTCAGAGCGGTGCGCAGCTTCTCGGCTTCGTTATCGTTGCCTGTCACCCCAAACACGGAGACGCTAGCGCCCATCGCAACAAGGTTGAGGCACACGTTCGCTGCGCCGCCGGGCCTGTGCTCCGAGCTCTTCACGTGGAGTACGGGCACGGGCGCGTCGTTGGAGAGCCGGTCCGCGTCGCCGTAGAGGAGTTCGTCGAGCATCAGGTCGCCCACGACGAGCGCTTTGAACGGCCTGACTTTCGAGATCGATTCGGTCAGAGAAACCATGGGTCGAGTCTATTCCGGTGCCTGCTCCGCCGCCGAGCGGATCATCTCATCGAGCCTATCGCCGCCCTCAACGAGCCGCATCCTGAGAATCGGTCGAACAACTTGGCAGGGCCACCGATCTGTGGGTACGTGCCTCAGCTTCGACCAGTCCTTCTCCGTGCACACGATCGCATCGCATCCCTCGGCTGCCTTGACGAGCTTGCCGACCGTGCTCCGCTTGTACGGGTCGTGGTCACGCAAAACCAACTTTGAATTGAGAGAGCCGGCGTATCGCTCGACTGTGCTGACGAATGGCACCGGATTCCCGATCGCGCACACCGCCGCGACTCGCTTGCCGTCGAGCCAACCGATCGGCTCCTCGCGGTCACCGATCTGTAGCCCGTCCCACGCGTGCTCAGCGACCGCGATATGCAGCTGTCTGTTGATCTCAAGAACAGAGGAACGCAGCGCATTCAGATCGGCGCCGCTGACACTCTCGGCATGCGTCAGCACGGCAGCGTGTGCCCGAACCAAGGAATTTGTCGATTCGCGCAGGCGCCCGAAGGGGAGCAATTCGCCTTCAAACGGACTGCGTGTGGAGTCGATGAGCACGATGTCGAGTTGACGGGCAATCCTGCGGTGTTGGAACCCGTCGTCTAATACGACCGAGTCCACGGCCTCGCCCTCTTGGGTCCCAAAGAGTTCGATCAGCCCCTCGGTCCTGTTGGGTTGGGCAACGATGGGCAGGTCATCGAAACGCTGGGCGTACTCGTCGGCTTCGTCCGATGTGCCGTGGGCGTTCCTCTTTGAGCCATAGCCGCGCATCGCGATACAGGGGTTCCGCCCGTCTTCTCTGAGAACTCCGATGGTGTGCGCAACCATGGGCGACTTGCCCGTCCCCCCTACAGAGAGATTCCCGATGCTGATCACGGGCCGGTCGAGTGTTACCACCCCCCGGCCTGCGTCGAAGTTTGCGTTGCGGCGTTTGATCTCGCGCGCGTAGATCTTTGCGACCGGAGCCAGCAGAGTGCGAGAAAGCGGCCTCATCTGGACTGCTCCCCGTCTGAGCGCTCGCTGTTGTCGGTGAGACGCAACTCGGGTGTATCGCCTTTGGCCTGCTCTTCGCGTCTCTTCGTTCTTTCCTTCTCAACGAGATCACGCACACTTGTGCGGATGTCCGAGAGCTCCTCGCGGAGATCAGTGTGCATCTTCGAGTGGAGCCTGAAGTTGTTGAGCACATCCACCAACGCCAGCACGACGAGCATAAAGAGCAGCCCGATCAGCATCGCCCAGGTCAGCATGAACTTGCGGGGTGAGGCCGGGGTCACGATCGCAAACAAGTACACGATCATGGGCAAAGTCGTCATCATCACGATGCCGCCCGCGGTCCTGATGCGCCTGCGCGACTCGGGCACATCGGCCTCACGAAGCGCGAGGATATACCCAGCAAGAACGAGCATAAGGATTGCGCAGGGAGGCACGACCGCCCAGAGCGGGAGAGCGGCTCCGGTCGAGGCAAGCGTCACGCCGCGACGCCCCGCTCGATACCCCAAGCCTGCAAACGATCCGATAGCCGGCGCATCGGCAAACCCATGATCGACGTTGGATCACCCTCGTACTCAATCGGCCAGCCAGCGTCCAAACGCTCGGCGAGGTTGTACGCGCCGGCTTTGCCCTGCCATTGACCCGAGGAGACGTAAGACTCGATCTCTTCGTTGCTCACGTCGCCCCACACCACCGAAGCGCCGTCGGAGAATAATTCGCGCCGGCCTGTCGCGGGATCGATCAGTGCGACCCCGGTCACGACCGAGTGGGGCACACCCACGAATGAACGCAGGATCTCCTGTGCGTGGTCCGCATCTCTGGGTTGTCCAACCAGCGATCCATCGGGGGCGATGCAGATTGTGTCCGCGCCCAGAACCACCGAAGAAGACAAGCCCGTGTCCGCTCCTCCGACCGCTTTGAGATACGCCAGCGCCATGACCCAGTGGTCCGGGTTGACAGGCCCAGAGGTCAAACCACCGTCGTCCAGTGAGCGCGAGGAGAGTTCAAACCCGAAGCCCGCGTCGGTCAGGAGTTGCCTCCTCCTCGGGCTCTTGCTTGCAAGGATGAGCTTTCTGGGGTTCAT
Organism: Phycisphaeraceae bacterium; assembly: GCA_009827205.1. Taxonomy (GTDB): domain Bacteria; phylum Planctomycetota; class Phycisphaerae; order Phycisphaerales; family UBA1924. The sequence goes on from WUAK01000083.1 coordinate 4,093, forward strand.
CGAGTGGTCGTCCATGCCTTCTCCACTCCATTCTATCGTCGTTCGCCGGGCCGAGGCACGAACGCTACCGTTGAACGATGCGCGCCCACCTGCTCCAGCTCGATCTCGCCTGGGAAGACCGTCAAGCGAACTTCAGGCTTGTCGATAATGCTCTCGATAGGGCCAAACCCGAAGAGGGCGATCTCGTGGTCCTGCCCGAGCTCTTCGACTCGGCTTTCAGCCTGAACGCCGCGAAGAACGCCGACCGCAACGACGAGACGCTCCGCTTCCTGCTCGAACTCTCCGACGATCTGGGCGTCACGATCCAGGGCAGCAGGACACTGCTGCCCTGCGATTGCGACAAGGCCTTCAACAACGCAACCGTTGTCGCCCCGGAGCAGCGCCTGCTCTGTGAGTACAGCAAGGTCCACCCGTTCACATACGGCAAAGAACCAGACCATTTCCGAGGCGGGGAAACCGTAACGACATACACCTGGTCGTCGGGGGATCAGTCGCTGACCGTCTGCCCGGCGGTCTGCTACGACCTGCGGTTCCCAGAGCTCTTCCGCGCCGGGCTCGCAAAGGGTGCCGAGCTCTTTGCCATCGGAGCCAACTGGCCCGACACAAGGCAGTCCCACTGGCGCGCTCTGGCGATCGCGCGGGCGATCGAGAATCAGGCCTTTGTTCTCGCCGTGAACAGGACCGGCAACGACCCGCACCTGTCGTATACAGGCGGCACGATCGCTATAGGACCCAAGGGCGACATCCTCGGAGAGCTCGATAATGCACCGGGCGTGCTCACGGTCGAGATCGATCCGGATTCTGTTCGCGCCTGGCGGGACCAGTTCCCAGCGTGGCGCGACGGCAAGATTCACACGCTCTGAGCACCTCGGGCCGAAATTTTGTTCGTACAACAGCAATTCTTGGTGTACGCTTCCGAGGTAGGAGAGAAGGAATGCTGACAAACCGTCTATTCGTTGCCGGCTGCGCTGTGGCCGCATCCACCGCTGCCCACGCTCAGACCGAGCTGCAATTCTCGTTCGATGTGAGCCAGGCTATCGCAGCTCCCGGTGACATCGTCACCTTTACGCTGATGGCCGAATTGGTAAACCCGACAGGTACAATCCTCGCAACAGTCGCCGACATGGGCTTCAACCTGTCAATGAGCGGTGACGACCTCACAATCCAGAACAACGAGTTCGCTCCCGCTTTCGACAGCGACTTTTTCGGCCCCGCCAACGACGGTGTCGTCTCAGGCGACTCCATCATCGGTGCGTTGGGCGGCAACACGCTCCCTCCGCTCAACAACGCTGGTGGCCCCGACTCGAGCAACCCGCTGACGATCTACAGCTTCGATGTTGTCGTCCCTGCAAACCCTGCACAAAGTGACTACGTCATCGATAACTTCGAGTTAGTCGGCCAGATCACCGGTGCGTACGCTGGCGTTCCCTTTCCCACCATCCTGACCTACCAGGATGCGCAAGGAAACCCCGGGGATACGCCATACAGTGTCGTTGGCATCGCTGGGTTCTCGATCATCCCCGCGCCATCGAGCGGCTTTGCGCTGCTCGGGCTCGGTGCCCTCGCGGCTCGCCGCAGGCGCTAAGCCGAGCCCGCGACCCTGTCGATCTCGCTCAGTGTCGTCGCGCCCTCGGCGACCAACTTCCAGCCCGACTGTTCGAGCGTGGTGAACACGCCCTGGTCGATGATCTTGCGCATCGCACTGATCGTGGGTGTCTCGAGGATGACGTCTCGCAGCTGATCGTTGAAATCGAGCAGCTCGAAGATCGCGCGCCGACCCGCGTAGCCCGTCCGCAGACACGCGGGGCAGCCGGTGGCGTTGTAGATCTCGGTCTTGCCCTGCAGGTACTTGCCCATCCGCGTCGCCTCAGCGGGCGACACCCCTGAAGCTCGCTTGCACCTGTCGCACAGCACACGCACGAGTCTCTGGGCGAGCACGAGCTGCAGGCTGTTGGCGACCAGATAAGGCTCGAGCCCGAGGTCCAGCAGTCGGAACACGCTGGAGATCGTGTCCTTCGCGTGGAGCGTCGAGAACACGAGGTGCCCGGTCATCGAGGCCTGCATCGCGACCTTGGCCGTCTCCGGATCGCGGATCTCGCCAACGAGGATCACGTCCGGGTCTTGCCTGAGCACGGATCTGAGCAGAGCGTGGAATGTGTTGCCCTTTGAGTCGTCGATGGGCATCTGCGTCACGCCCTCGAGCTCATACTCGACGGGGTCTTCGATCGTGACCACGTTGCGCACCTCGCGGTCGACCTCGCGGACCGCGTTGTAGAGCGTCGTCGTCTTGCCTGAACCCGTCGGGCCGGTCACGAGCAACAGGCCCGTGTCCTGATCGCAAACCCGGCGCACGCGGTCGAGCATGAAGCTGGGCATCCCGATCTCTTCGATGCTCCTTGGCACGTTGCCCATGTCGAGCACGCGGATCACGAGCTTCGAGCCGCTCACCGAGGGGGTGAGCGAGACGCGGTAATCGACCCGGCCCCGGTTCTGCATGCCCTGCTTGAAGGCAACCGAGAAGTGCCCGTCGATGATCGCGTCGCGCGACGTGTCGCTGGAGTTGCACGCCGTGCGCACGAGATTGGTGACGCGCTTGCCGACCTTGGTGGGCAGGTCCGTCACCCAGACCATCTGCCCGTCGGTGCGGATCCGAACCGTGTGGTGGCTGGGCTTTGGCTCGATGTGGATATCCGTCGCGTGCGTCGAGGAGGCGACGAGCAGCATCATCTTGGCGGCCTGTGCCCCGTCACCATCGCCCGTGAGCGCATCGGTCGACTTGCCAGCGGCATCGATCAGCCTGAGCACCATCGCGGCGGGCTCGGTGCCCGCGGCGCTCTTGATCACGGAGACCATCTCCCGCATCCAGCGGGGCAGCGAGTCCTCATCGATGCCGCCCTCAGTCGGCTCGTCGTCGCCGGGCTTGACCTCCTCGACCACGAACTCCTGCTTGCCGACCTTGATGAGGTCGCCGAAACAGAGCTCGACCTGGTCGACCTTCTTGCCGTTGACCTTGGTCCCGTTCCGGCTCCCCAGATCCCTGATCTCCCACACACCGTCGGCGTTGGGCTCGATGGTTGCATGGAACCTGCTGATCCTGTCGTCCTTGAGCCTGATCGTGTTGTCTGGGTGCCTGCCGATGGTGATCGGGTCGGTCAGCATCGGAACCGGACGCCGCCTCCCCGTGAGGTGGCGCAGCCTGCACGTGGCGACATCGGTACCGGGAATTGACGAATGATCAGTCATGGGCATCTTCCGTTAGATACTTTATCGGCCATCGGGTTCCGAGACTGGACCCTCTCGCCACTCTACCATCCGCGCCATGATCGATTTGAAAGCCCTCCGTGAGAATCCAGATGTCTTCAAGACCGGCGCCGCAGAGAAGCAGATGGACGTGGACATCGACCGCGTCCTCACTCTCGATTCGCGTCACCGTGAGCTGCTGAACGAGCAGGAAACGCTCCGGGCCGAGCAGAAGAAGCTCGCCAAGGAGACCGGGCCCAAGATCGGTCAGCTCTCAGGGAAGCTCAAATCAGCCTCGGGCGATGAGAAGGCCTCGATCGAAGCCGAGATCGCCGAGCTCAAGAATCTGCCCGCCAAGCTCAAGTCAGACATCCACGCGCTGGACGAGCAGATCGCCGAGATCCACCCGGAGCTCGAGGCGCTCCTGCTCGAGATCCCACAGCCCGCGGACCCCGATGTGCCCAAGGGCGCCTCGTCCGACGACAACGTCGAGATCTCGCAGTGGTCACCCGCGTGGTGGGATCAGACCAAGACTTTCAAAGAGAACAAAGGCTTTACTGCCAAGTCGCACATCCAGCTCGTGCACGACCTTGGACTCGTCGATTTCGAGCGAGGCGTCAAAGTCGCCGGCACGCGCAGCTATGTCCTGACTGGTGACGGCATGCGCCTGCACCAAGCCGTGCTCCGCTACGCGTTCGACTACATGTCCAACGAGAACGGCTTCTCGCCCCGCTCGGTCCCTGCACTCGTGCGCGAGGAAGCCATGGTCGGAACGGGCTTCTTCCCCCACGGCAAGGACCAGAGCTACCACATCGAAGAATCCTCGCGCGGCGGCGGGCACGACATGTACCTCACGGGCACGGGCGAGGTCGGGCTCATGGGCCTCCACCAGGGAGAGATCCTCGACGAGAAGGACCTGCCCCTGACGTACGTGACGGTCAGCCCGTGTTACCGGCGCGAGGCGGGAGCCGCGGGCAAGGACACCGCGGGGCTCTACCGCATCCACCAGTTCGAGAAGGTCGAGCAGGTCGTGATCTGCCGTGCCGACGAGCAGGAATCGCGCCTGTGGCACAAGAAGATGATGGGATATGTCACCACGCTTCTTGAGCGGCTCGAACTCCCCTACCGCCTGCTGCAGTGCTGCACGGGCGATCTCGGACAAAAGAACGCGGACATGATCGACATCGAGTGCTGGATGCCCGGGCGGGGCGATGTGCTGGACGACGGCACCACCACCGGCGACTGGGGCGAGACCCACTCGGCGAGCCGGCTCTACGACTTCCAGTGCCGACGCCTGAACATGCGCTACCGCGACGGGGGCGACAAGGGCAAGGGGGCGACCACGTTCTGCCACTCCCTCAACAACACCGTCCTGGCTAGCCCACGCTTCCTGATCCCGCTCATCGAGATGCACCAGCAGGAAGACGGCTCGATCAACATCCCCGATGTCCTCCGCCCATACATGAACGGCAAGGAACGCATCGGCGTGTAAGCTGGACTCGTGAACGAAGCGGGCACATACAACACACTCAGCGTCCTCATGCCCGTGCGCAATGAGGCCCGCACGCTCCACGAGATCATCCGGCGCGTCCTGCAATCACCGATCGATCTCGATATCGAACTGGTCTGCGTGGACGACGGGTCCACCGATGGCTCGGGTGACATCCTCAAGCAGCTTGCATCCGAGCACGACAACATCAAGGTCATCCACCACTCTGCTGGCAAGGGCAAGGGAGCGGCGCTCCGCTCCGCGATCGAAGAGATGACGGGCGACATCGCGCTCGTGCAGGACGCGGACCTCGAGTACGACCCCGAGGACTATCCGAAACTCATCGGTCCGATTTTGTCGGGCGAAGCCGACGCCGTGTTCGGTTCGCGCTTCATCACCGGTAGACGCCGACAGGTGCACCGCTTCTGGCACGCGCAGGCGAACCGCGTGCTCACGCTGTTGTGCAACATGCTGAGTGACCTGAGCCTGACGGACATGGAGACGTGCTACAAAGCCGTGCGCGCCGAGGTGCTCAGGTCTGTCCCGCTCGTCAGCAGACGGTTCGAGATAGAAGTCGAGATCACGATGCGGCTCTCGCGCCGGAATCTTAGGATCTACGAAGTCCCGATCAGCTACCACGGCAGGACCGCAGCCGAGGGCAAAAAAATCGGTTTCAGCGACGGATTGCACGCGATATGGGCGATCCTGAGGTTCGGTCTTCTTGATCGCCGTTGAGTCTGAAACTGCGTTCTGGTAGTCTCGTGCATGGCTCTCTCTGAGCCATGGGGGCTGTCTATGAATCGGGTATTCGCCATCGCGGCGTTCTGCTGCACTGGCTTTGGCGCTGGCGCGACAACCGCGCAGGTCTGCGGCTGGACACTGCTGAATCAAACAGGCAGCCCGGGCGGGCCTCGCTACCCGGCAATCGTGTACGACGACTCGAACTCGCGTGTCATCTTGTTCGGTGGGGCCGCAGGCTCAACCCCTCAGTACGGAACATGGGCCTGGGACGGCACGACATGGACCCAGATTCCCACTCTTCATGAGCCGGCACCCCGCGCTTTCCACTGCATGGCGGCCCAGCCCGGCGACACGAACCAGAAAGTGCTGCTCTACGGAGGATGGGACTATTCTGCTAGCCCAGAACTCAGCGACACCTGGACGTTCGATGGCACTGAATGGACACAACACGCTGTTGTAGGACCGCCTGGCGCGTACGGCGGGGGCATGGTGTACCACGCAGCCATCGGCAGGTTTGTCCACTTCGGAGGCGGCGCGCCACCACCACTGCAGACCTTTCGCAATGACACATATGAGTGGGACGGCTCCAACTGGAGCGCGGTCTTCGCGCCGGGGCCTTCGCCGAGGATCTACCCGTTGATGGCATACGACCCGATCAGACAGCAAGCCGTTCTGTTCGGCGGGCTCTCACCACCCGGACTCACCAATCTGGCCGACACGTGGGTCTATGACCAC
>WUAK01000084.1 GCA_009827205.1 Phycisphaeraceae bacterium
GCCGGTGTCGAAGAACAGGTCCAACTTGTCGAAGTCCTGGACGTTGCCTGTGACACCGAGGTAGAGCGTCGTGGCGTCGCAGTACGCCCAGATGCCGTTGATCTCGCTTCTGTTGTTCCCGAATCCGGTACCGAGATCGTTCGACCAGATGAGCTGGTAATCAGCCTCGATGATCTGGCCGTCGATCTGGCCCATCGCTGAGCCCGCAAGGCCCGCGAGCGCCATAGCGCACAAATGCTTCATGTCTGTCTCTCCACGCTTCTCATGTCATGCAACCCCCCAGATCGCTCCGAGGCGGCGCAAACTCTTCCTTGACAAAATATACAAGCAATGAGGCAGGATGGGAATGCCGCACACCGAGAAATGGAGATTCCGAAGCACCTGTATACAACGGATTCGGCTGTATGTCATGCTCAAAGTTGCCCTTCTTTACACGGCTCGCGGAAATGGACCTTGTCCAGATAGAAAGAACGCCGACAAACAACGATTTGCCGGCGTCTTGTATTTATTCAGATGATTTGGTCCGGAGCTCTGTGCTGACCGTGCGATCGAGCAATTGGATTCGAGCTCAGCCTTGCCATTATGAGCGGAGGATCTTCTCCATCTTCTTACCCTTGGCGAGCTCATCGATGACTTTGTCAAGGTATCTTGTCTTACGGGTAAGCGGGTTCTCGATGTCCTCGACTCGATAGCCGCAGATGACACCCGTGATCAGCTTGGCCTTGGGGTTGAGCTTTGCTCGCTTAAAGAACTCTTTGAAGGTCACCTCTTCCTTGATGAGTTCTTTCAATTGCTTGTCATCAAACCCAGTCAGCCAATGGATCACCTCGTGGAGCTCATCCTTCGTGCGACCTTTGCTCTCTACCTTGGTTACATAGTGCGGGTACACAGACGAAAACTTCATCTCTGCGATACGCTTATCGTGTTCCGGCGTAGTCGTTGGCATGGCAATTCCTCCTGACAAGGCGCTGCGCAAAACGAATGCAGTGAGTATACAAAACCCTATTGCCTATGTCGAGATTGCGATAAACCAGCGTAACGACAGTTTAACAGGCAACCCGCCATCAGTTTCTTGACGGGTACACACCCTGGAGCGCGATGATGTAGCGCACTGTGTTATATGGAGGCATGTTCGTGTGCGCTTGGCTTCCGCCTGTGTTCCCGATCGTTGCCGCGTGAAATTGGGCGGTCTCGCCGCCGTCTGGGACACCGTAAAGCAATGGCCCCGAAGGCAGCGCAGGCGCATTCCCTACAGGAGACGTCTCCTTTGCAGGGGAGTTCACGATATTGAGCGTGTGGTTGTGGTGCGGCATCTCGGCAATAGTCAGCGTCACAGTTTCAACACCGCCCTTGCTTCCCTGCCGCCGATCGGTTAAGCCCGGCCCCTGCCCGGCGTGGATAGCAACGCGCCCGCGGAGATCGGGAAGACCAAATGTTGTCCGACCGTCTCCGCCGTAGGTTGTGCCCAGCAGCGAGAAGAGCGCCGTGTTCTCGGATATCGACAGAAGCTGACCATCACAGAACGCCCATCCGCGAGGGGCGAAGTTGCCAGCAAACATCGTGACCTCGCCGATAAATGGATCAGGGCCTTGGGCTTCTTCAGCTGGCGTGCGATTGGTCGCGATCATCAGCACGGAGGCGCCGGCGAGCGCTATCAGCAGGACCGCGGCTTTGTTCGTTCGTTTGCTTGTTACGTTCTTGGTGTTCGGCATCGTGTGCTCCTGTGCAGTTGCCGCCTCGCTGGTTTCACCAACTCTGGCTCCCTTACAAACAAGGCGCAGGCTTGATCACGGTAACGACAGAATGATCCAGTTAAAATTCGACCAGTCGCAGGTCGTAGCTTGAGCAATTGAACATATTGAAGTAGTAACTGCCAAGAACCTAACTCAAGGGCAACCACTGCTTGTACCATCCCCAACAGCGAATCAGGAACCGCACAATACAACCCCGGCATCCGCCCCCTTTGAAGTTTGATCATGCTGAACTTAAAGCTCGGCGGTGCGCTCAAGGTGCTTAAGTCATGCGAACGCTGAGCCGCCTGTGTTTATAGCCCCTTCCCAGATGCTCCAAGCATTGCTGATGAGAATGTGAAACCCATATAGAGCGGTATGGAATTCGCTATCAGCTTTCCAAACTGAATGCCGCCGGCCCGACTCCGGCCTACAAAGCTGTCTCGACGGGATTTTTTCCAGATAATCCCCCCCAACGCACTCGGAGTACACGTTATCCTTGATCCGGTTTCTCGTGGGACTGGGGGGTCGGTGTGGACTGCGGCAGACGCTGGCCACTCAACAGAGAACCATCAGCGACAGCGCACTGATATTCGGAGGCGTGGAGAGTAATGACACTCAAAAGAACGGGACTGACACTCGCATGTGGAGTATGGCTGAGCGGCCAATGCTTAGCAGACGAGACAAGCATTCGAGCGTATCTAGCCAAGGGCGAGTCCACCGCTTACCTACAAATCGGGGAATCCCGCATCGAGTTGACTGAGCCCGGCAAACGCGCTCTTCCAAATACTTTCGTGTTTCAGAAGTACATAGGTGATCTTGCGATCCACGGCGCTCGAGTTGTTGTGATCGAAAACAACGATGGAACGGTGGCACAGGTCTTCGACGAATCTACTGAACTCCTGGTTCTGCGGCAGAATCGTGTTGACATCCCGCAAGATCTAGCCGTTGATCTGGCCGAAGTGGTCCTGCCCGAAGCGATCGCCTCAACCGCACAGCAGGTGTGGTTTCGGACCGGCGACCAAGCACAGTTGGCATGGGAGGTCACGACGGTTCTAGAGGACCGCGGGTTGCCAGCAAGCCCGACGCACTTTGAAACTGTTATTGATGCGACGACCGGTGATGTACTGTCCGAGCGACAGATCGACACCAAGACGTACGCTCCCGGCTCTCCTGAGGCGGAAGATAGTGTCTTCCCTCGTATTGTCATCAATAACGCGATCGGTGCGCAGGGCTCAAGAAACTACGCTGCCCCGTTCGACGCTGTCGTCAGGGTCGGTGGGTGCTCTGGCACATTGATCGCCCCCAACGTCGTCCTCAGTGCACGCCACTGTGGCATCGGTGCAGGCACCATCGTCACGTTCGGCGACAACTCGCTAAGCCCCACGTTCACCACCACCGTGCAGTCGTCGATCCTCCCCGACGGCGGCGGTACGCTCCTGGACGGAGGTGACGTGTCAATCCATATCTTGTCATCATCAGTTCCCGCCAACATAGCTCAGCCCATGCGACTGATCGAAGAGACCAACGCACTTGTAGGGATGGTCGCAGCAACCGTCGGGTATGGGTACAACGGCCTCGGCAGCAGTGGCCACGGGTTCACCGCCGATAATTTCCGCTGGGGAGGCGAAAACATCATCGATGTGTACGGCAGCCCTGTGAACAATTCGGGCACGAACATCATCTCGACCGACTTCGATAACGGAACCAGCGGGGCGAACACAATACCGAGCAGCAGTTCGACTCCAATACAATTTGAAGCAACAACGGCGCCCGGAGACAGCGGCGGCCCCGTCCTAGTTCAGTCTGGTAGTGAATGGGTGATCGCAGGAGTCCTCTCAGGCGGCACAACGTCAACCAGTGTGTACGGCGACATCTCTTGGTGGACCGGTACCGCGATCTACCGCGACGCAATCGAAGCCGCAGGCGGTGATTTCACAAACGGTCTCGATATCCTCTTCCCTGATGGGTTGCCCGATGTCGTTTCGTCCACAGGCGGCGACACTCTACGGGTTGATATCGTCCCTTCTCCGGAAGATCCTGTTGTCCCGGGCAGCGGCACATTCAACGTAGATACGGGTTCGGGATTTCAGCAAATTGCGCTCACCCCTGACACACAGAACAGCTTCTTAGCCACCTTCCCCTCACCCGCAGAATGCCCCGCGGACGTGGAGTACTACATCTCCTTTGAGCTGCAATCTGGAACCACCGTGACTGCTCCGGCAGGCGCATCACCCCAGTCTTCGAATCTGTACAGCACGGTAGCAGCCGACGGAGTTGACCTGGATGACTTGTATGACTTTGAATCGCCTGTTGGATTCTCCGCGGGTGCTCCTGGCGATAACGCGACAACCGGCGTTTGGGTTCGCGTCAATCCGGTCGGCACCGCGGCGCAGCCGGAAGACGACAATACCCCGAACGGCACAATCGCATGGGTGACCGGCCAAGGTAATCCCGGGGGCGCGCTCGGTGACAACGATATCGACGGCGGCACGACGTCCCTCGTAAGCAACCAGATCGACCTTAGCAGCACCGAGTCTGCGACAATCTCGTACGCACGCTGGTACTCCAACAACACGGGTGCTGCACCAAACTCTGATGTCTTCGAGGTGTTCGTTTCGGACGATGACGGCCAAAGCTTCGTAATTGTCGAAACGGTCGGACCCTCGGGTGCTGGAACATCTGGAGGCTGGATTCAGAGTCAATTCAATGTCGGGGACTTTGTCGATCTCACCTCAACGATACGCGTCAAGTTCGTTGCGAGCGATCTCGGCGCTGGCTCAGTCGTGGAGGCTGGCGTCGATGATGTGCGAGTCTTCGGCGTCTCTTGCACTGTGGACACTTGCCTGGCCGACACCAACGGTGACGGCCTCGTCAACCCTGCTGACTTCACAGCATGGATCGATGCGTTCAACAACCAGCTACCTCAGTGCGATCAGAATGGTGACAACGCATGCACACCTGCCGACTTCACCGCATGGATTGACAACTTTAATGCGGGGTGTCCATAACTGGCACGAAGCGCAGTGCAGTCTGCACGTTGACATCAGTGTTCTTTGTGTAGGCACATTAGTTTGCAGACATGTAGAACGTCGAAGCCAATCCCAGGCTAGCCGCTCGTTCCGCGGAGATGTATAGGCACATGATGGGGAAGTGAGGGTCAGTGATGCGTCGAGTCCTATTTGTGTTGGCTTTGGCTGCACTCGCAGACTCAGGAATCTCACAGGAATCCAAGGATCGGTATCCTGAGGGAGCAAAAACGCCCAAGGGACTGACAGCTGTCGAGCGAGAAGTCATCGCTGATTCCCCACTCCTGGCAGCAAGAGGCTTAGGAGCCCCAACGGGTGAGGTCCGAGCGGTTGCTGAGTATGAGCCAATGGAGGGGATTCTTGTTGCGTACGAGGGGCCTTCATCGTGGCGGGCCATCCTGCGGAACATGGGCCGGCACATAACGACCACTGGGAATGCCGACCTATTCATCATGTGCGACTCAACGAGCGAGGCGACGAGCGCACGGGCGGACTTTATCGCGTCGGGAGCAGACGCGTCCCGCGTTTTCACAAAGGTGCGACAGACCGACACGATCTGGATGCGCGACTACGGGCCAAGGTACATCTACGAAAACGGGATCCGCTCGATAGTGGATCACACATATAACCGGCCGCGACCGAACGACAACCAGCTGCCGTCGTTCTGGGGTGGAGACCGAGGGGAGAAGGTCTACACAATCCCTCTGATCCACGGGGGCGGAAACTATCACCTCGATGCACTCGGGGGAGCAGCTTCGACACTACTGATCGCGAATGAGAACCCAGGACTGACGAGCAATCAGATCATCGAACTCTGGCGTGACTACCAGAATGTTGACACAACGCTATTCGACCCGCTCCCGGCATTTGTTGATTCGACGCAGCACATCGATATGTGGATGCAGATCGTCGCTGACGACATGATCGTGATCTCGGACTGGCCCCTGGAGCCTGGGTCGTCTTGGGACGCAACCTGCGATGGAGCTGCGGATGACTACGCGGCTGCAGGGTGGACAGTGATCCGCACTCCCGCCATCCGTCAGGGCGGAACGCATTACACATTTACGAATGTCGTCATGTGCAACGATCTTGTGCTGATCCCAGAGTACGACAACATAAGCTCGACCTATTCGCAACAAGCGCTAGCAGCATGGCAGGCGGCGGTGCCCAACAAAACAGTGGTACAAGTTGACTGCGACGCGATCGTAACGGCATCAGGAGTGATGCACTGCATCGTCATGCATATTCCAGAGAACTCCGGCGGGCTCAGCCCAGTCGCATGGTTGACCGAGCCAGACGACGGAGTATTTGAAGCCGGGGAGTCAGTGATCCTGACCTGGCGCACGGATGACGACGAAGGCGTAATCGCGGTTGACCTGTTGTTTCAATCTGCACCGTCTCAGTCGTTTGAGCTGATCGCCGAAGACATTGCAGACATCGGCCTATTCGTGTGGAACGTTCCGGACGTGAACACCGAGAACGGAACGCTGCGTGTGGTAGCCAGAGACGCGAGTGGTCGCGAAGGTACAGATGACACCGATAGACCCATCACAATCATTGGATCAGCCTGCATCGCGGATGTGAACGGCGACGGCATTGTCAGCCCCGCCGACTTCACAGCGTGGATCAACGCGTTCAATAACCAACTCCCTGAATGTGACCAAAATGGTGACGGCTCATGTACCCCAACCGATTTCACGGCGTGGATCAACAACTACAACAATAAATGCTGAACATCGATATACCTAAGAAATGATCAGATTTGAACCGACGATGTCCTCGTTGGCAGCTCACAACAAGCTTTCATGATGCGACCAATTCAGCCGCGGCGCTACCCTGTTCACACGAGTGCATGCAGAAATAAAAGCGGCCAGGCCTGTGCCAGATGGCAAGTTTCTTACAGCGCTCACGTAAGCGATTCGGTGGCTTTCGATGACCCCGAATGGTGCCCGCTGACAGTATCGAGAAAACTGAAACCCGATGGCTCGCTTGGGATGCCGGAACCATGGCTCTACTTGGCTGTAATTGGCAAGCGATTAGGAGAAAGATCAAAGCGGGTGATCGGAGTCGAACCGACGACATTCAGCTTGGAAGGCTGACGTTCTACCACTGAACTACACCCGCAGTGCACCTAGTTTAGCACGCTCGATGCCACCGGTCCTGTCACTCCCTGGGGATCCTGAGACGGGTTTCAAAGAGCTTGAGAATCCGCCTGTACTCGTCCAGCCAAGCCGAGGGCTCGACAAACCCATGCCCTTCCAGTGGGTACAGCGCGACCTCCCAATCCTGCTTTTCGAGCTCGATAAGCCTTTGCTGAAGGCGGATCGTGTCCTGAACAAGCACGTTGTCATCGAGCATGCCGTGGCAAATCAAGAGACCGCCCTCGAAACCTTCAGCGAACTCGATCGGACTCGATCGTTCGTACGCCTCCGGATCGATATCCGGGGTGTTTAGGATGTTGGATGTGTAGCCATGGTTGTAGTGCGCCCAGTCAGTCACCGGTCGGAGCGCCGCCGCCGCGTTGAATGCTCTCGGCTCCTTGAACACGGCCATGATCGCGAGGAACCCGCCGTATGAACCGCCGTACGTTCCGACTCGCGCAGGATCCACGTTGTATGTGCTGGCCAACCAATCCGCGGTGTCGACCATGTCTTCAATCTCGGGGCCGCCCATATTTCGGTATATCGCTTCGCGGAACTCACGCCCGTACCCCGCAGAGGCTTGGAAGTCGATATCTGCCACCACATATCCCTTGTATGCGAGCAAGGAGTGAAACATCATCTCGCGGAAGTAATACGGCCAGCCCCGATCGATGTTCTGGGTGTAGCCCGCCCCATGGACAAAGATCACCGCGGGCTTGGTCTCTTCACTTCCCCCACTGTCGAACGAGTAGATCCTGCCCCTGATCGAGCTGCCGTTTCTGATCGGGATGTCCACGTACTCCGGTTTAATCCAGGGCATCGTTGCGAACGCATTTGTCACCGAACGGGTCAACCTGCGAGGCTCAGCCAAGAGAGCCATCTCTTGAACAAATAACTCAGATGGATGGTCGTTTGTAGAGACCTCAAGCAAGAGGTCATCCCCGTCAGGTGAGACACGGAACCGCTCAACGACACTCCCGAAATCGGTAAGCAGTTCTACCGAATCGTCGACAAGCGACACACGCGCCACCTCATAGACAGAAGGATCGGGGCTGTTCGTTCTTGCACAGAGAACGGCAGGTGTAGCCGTCTCGGCGACATCCCAGTACTCGTGCTCGCCGCTGGTGACCTGCCTCACCGATGATCCGTCATAAGCATGGATGTGCGAGTAGCCGCTCGCTTCGGAGAGGAACCAGTACACGCTCCCGTCAGAGCTCCAGCTTCCAGCGGTTGATCGCCAGTTGATCCACCCATCAGTCGATTCACGGTACACCGACTCGGCGACCGCTTCTTCCGCGCCGGGTTCGACCGAGACTATCCAGCGGTCCTTGTTGTCTCTGCTCCTGGCCTGCAACACCAGCGTGTGGGAACCCGGCCGGAATGCGAGCCAGCTCAATCCCATTGCTCGAGGCTTTGGCTCTACCTGATCCTCAGTACTCTCGACCTCGTCGGTCTTTGGTTCTCTCAGGAACGCGAGCGGGTCATCGGTCAGGCCTGGCAAGCCCGACAGATCAACCTCGCTCCAACTCTCCCCCACCGTATCGACGACGAAGAGTCGCTCTTCCGATGCATCGCGGACACCGACTTTGTGACGGACTCTGGACGTTGAGACATAGCCATCCTCGGTCACGTACGCGGGCATTGTGTCCCGCTCTGCGTCCGGCCAGGGTTTCGAGGCAACCACTGCGATGAACCTGCCATCATCTGAAACCGCTTGTCTGCGGCGTTCGATGCCCTTGCCGAGATAGAACGGGCCTGGCACATCTCCATTGTTCGCCTCACGGACCTCGTCTCGAAGATCGTCTCGATCCTGCTCCCGCTGCTGACGCTCGGCGATGGTCGAGAACAGCCGTTCCTGCTGCTCGTCGAGATAGCCCTCCTCATCTTCATCGTCGCTCGGCACGTCCTCGAATCGGATATCCGCGAGTTGGCGCAGCGAAGCGTCGTCTAGGTCGAGCACAAACCAATTCCCTCCCAAGACGTACCCGATCGCTCGACTTCCGTTCACAAAGAACGGAGAGCCCTCGGTTTGCGTGGTGCGTGTGAGACGTACTATGTCTCCCGCAGCGATGTCATCAAGGAATAGATCTCCGCCGCGAGAGCAGACGCGCATCGTGCGATCTCTGTTGTAGACCCACCTCGTCTGAGTCATCGAAGACCGCTCTGCCAAGCTAACCACCCGCTCTTGGGTTGTCTCGAGATCGAGCTGGACAAGATCCTCGATGTCTTTGCCTGGCTGATCGCGATAGAACATCACAGATCCACCGTCGTCAGACCAGTACGAGCGTTCCGGGAAGATTCCGATCCACTCCGGGTCGGACATGATCTTCTCGAGCGTGATTCCGTGGGTGTCGTCGCCTGGTTGCGCGAGCACAGGAAACGCACACATCCAGAGAACCGCAATGATGACCTGCTTCATGCGGGCATCCTATTGGATTCTGCTCTTCTCATGGGAACCAGATAAAAGAAACAAGGGCGGCACGAAGCCACCCTTGGAATCTGTTCGTATTGGCATCCAAACTAACGAGCGTCTCAGCGCCGGGCGGTCAGCCGTTCTTCTGAGCAAAGTCCTTCATGAAGCTTGCCAGAGCTTCCGCTCCCGCATGCGGGAACGCGTTATACATGCTCGCGCGCATGCCTCCGATCGAACGGTGTCCCTTCAGATTCACCAGCCCCTGCTCGTCGGCCTCGGCGATGAACTTCTTGTTCAGCTCGTCACTCGGTGTGTTGAAAGTGATGTTCATCAGCGAGCGGTCGATCTCACGCGCGTGGGGCTTGTAGAAATCAACTGAATCGAGCGTGTCGTACAGGACCTTGGCCTTGGCCTGGTTGATCTTCTCGATCTCTGTCAGCCCGCCCTGCTCCTCGATCCATTTGAAGACCTGGCCCATCAGGTAGATTCCGAATGTGGGTGGCGTGTTGTACCGGCTCTGCTTCTTTGCCTGCAGCTGATAATCAAGCATCCAGGGCAGATCGCGCACCTGCTTCTCGAGGATGTCGTCGCGGACGATCACGAGGACCGTTCCCGCGGGGCCCAGGTTCTTCTGGCCGCCCGCGTAGATGAACCCGTACTTGGTCACATCGATCGGCCTGCTGAAAATATCGCTAGACGCGTCGCACACGAACCAAGCATCGCCAGGGGGCGTCTTGGGCATGCGGTGCCACTCGGTGCCCATGATTGTGTTGTTGCTGGTGAAGTGCACGTACTTCGGGTTTGCCGAGTAGGTGACGTCGGCGTCGTCGGGGATCCGATCGAAGGACGTCTCCTCGGAGGAGCCGGCGATGTGTACATTGCCGTAACGTTTGGCCTCTTCCAGAGAGTCGCCCGCCCACTTTCCGGTGTAGAAGTAGTCTGCAGTCTCCCCCTCTGCAAGGAACGCCATCGGGACC
>WUAK01000085.1 GCA_009827205.1 Phycisphaeraceae bacterium
GGCTGGGCACGTCAGCGGTGATCAGGCCTAGGTTGTCGAGCGCTGCAAAGATCTCTCCCGTGCCGCGGATGGTGTGTGTAGCGGCGTGGATCACCTCGTCGTCAGGGACGGTGCGATTGATTCGGGCGTATCGGAGGACGGAGTCGTTGTCGGCATTGAGGACGATCTCACCAGTGCCGTTCCAGGTTTGCGGCGCGTCGAACTGAAGGATGCCGAAGTTGCCTCCGTCGAGTTGGAGGAGCATGGACCCGTTGTTGACGTTGCCACCGACCGAGCGGAACTGCTGGCCGAGGATGTCAGCGTCACAGTCGAGTGTGACGTTCTCGACTTCGAGGTTGCCATCCCGGAGTCGCATCTTGCCGCCGTTGCTTCCGACAATGGAGTTGCCGGTGAGTGTTGCGATGCCGCCGCCAATAGGGAGCGCGTCGAGTAGACCGTTGTCGAGTTCGATGACCCCGGCTCCGGTTTGTATGGTGTCGTTGTTGAGGTAGATGACGCCGCCGTTGGTGGCGCGGAGCACACCCTGATTATCCATGGGCAAGTTGATGAGGCTGAGGGCATCACCTGGTTGATCCGCGATCATGGTTCCCTGGTTGATCATCTCGTGGACGACACGGAAAGTGCCCCGGATGGTGTGGCTTGCGGCGTTGGTTAACACGTGCCCGGATGCGAGTGCGTTGATGGTGGGCACGGTTCCCGGGCTGGTCATGGGGGGGTTGGCGAGGACCATCTCGCCGGTGCCAGTGAAGGAATAGGGTGTGGAACCCGTGCGTAGTGCGCTGAAGGCGTTTGCGCCGTCGCCCGTCAGTGTCAGCGTGCCGTTGTTTTCAAAGGCCGAACCGAAGAAGCGGTATCCGACGCGTGTGTCGCCGTCGGCGTTGCCGTTGAGTATCACGTCCTCAAACTCACAGTTTCCCTGAATCGCCCGGACAAGACCTCCGTTGGGCGTCGTGATCGTTGCGTTCTTGATGCGCTGCATGAAGGTTTGGCCATTGAACTCGAGCGTGCTGTTGTCGATCGTGATGGAACCGAGGTTCTGGCAGTCAAGTGTGACATCGGCGAGGCTGATGGTGCCGCCGCCCGTCGCTTCGATGGCAGCGTTGTTGAATGCGGTATCGTCGGCCGTGTTGATGTAGATGGTGCCGCCCGCTGCAGAGATGAGGCCCTCGTTAATAAACGGGACAGAGATTCGTCCGTTGCCGGTGATGGTCTGACCGACACCAAACGTGACCGAGGCGGTGTCGAACGCGCTGCGGTCGATCGATGCAGATTGATCGTTTGACGCACTGGCTGCGAGTGTGATGGTGCCGGTACCGGAGATGGTGCGAGCGCCTGTGCCCCGGAAGCGCAGGTTGGCGCCGCCGCCGACTGGTGCGACGATGGCGATTGGTCCCTGGTTGATGACGCTGCCGTAAACCTGAAGCGTGCGGTTGAGTTGGAGCGTGGCGTCGGAAGAGAGCTTGCTTACATTGTTGACGGCCCAGTTGCCGTTGCTGACCGAGACGGTGTAGGGCATGCCCGCGCCGCTGATGGTGGCGTTTGCGGTGTCGCTGTTTGGGAACTGGGGAGCCGGTGGTGCGGGCGCGTCCCACAAGCCGCTGTTCCAGGTGCTGCTGATCGGGTTGATCCAGTCGTACTGAGCGTTTGCTGAGCCAGCAGCGAAGAGGAGTGCCAGAACCGATAGCCTTGATGCCGTGTGCATGAGAAACCCCCAAAGAGCGGACAGAAGCTGCACCATCCGCGAGATCCGCGAGGCGAGACTGCAGAGTCCGATACACAACAAAATAAGAGGGGTTGAACACGGTGGGTACCGTTCAAACCCCATTCATGGGGGTTTTTGCTTATGGGTTGGTCATGATCTGCTCAGCTGATTGTGAGCTTGGGTTTGGTACGCCCCTGTTTGAGGCCCGCGAGTGCTGTCTGGCTCTCGAGGTTGCTGGCAAGCAGTTCGAGTGCGCGCGGGAGCGTTTCGCCGCCCGCGGATTGGGGCTCGAAGTTCGCGCTCGCGTTGCCCGAGTCTGAGTTCTCGCGGAGCGCCATGTTGATGGGGACGGCTCCGAGGAACGGGAGCCCGAGGCGCTGGGCCATGCGTTCGGCGCCGCCTCGGCCGAAGATGTCGTAGTCCTTGCCGTCGTCGCCGATGAAGTAGCTCATGTTCTCCACGACACCGAGGACATCGACACCGAGCTGCTGGAACATGCGCGCGGCGCGGACGGCGTCGTCCTGCGCAACCTTCTGAGGAGTGCAGACGATCACCGCGCCGGAGAGTTGGAGCGACTGCGCCATCGTGAGCGGGATGTCACCAGTGCCGGGCGGCAGATCGATGATGAGGTAGTCGAGTTCGCCCCACGATGTCTGCTCGGACAGCTGTTTAAACGCGCCGTGCGCCATCGGGCCGCGCCAGATGAGCGGCTTCTCTGGGTCGACCATTTTCCCGATCGTGACCGCCTTGATCCCGTGCACATGGAAGGGCTCGATCATGCGCTCACGGACGATCATCTCGTGCGCACCGAGTCCGAGCATGGTGGGGAGCGATGGGCCGTAGATATCGCCGTCCATGAGCCCGACCGCGTGCCCCTTGCGCGCAAGCGCGACAGCGAGGTTCACGGACACGGTCGACTTGCCGACGCCTCCCTTGCCCGCGCCGACGGCGATGATCTTGTCCACCCCGGGAATCCCGCCCGCGCCGTCCTGGGGCTTCGGCTGCGCCAGTGGTGCGCTCGGTTGCTTGGCGGTGTGCGCTTCGCCCGAGGACTGGAGCTTCGCGTTCTGATCCTCGTTCGTCTTGGGCCCGGTATTCGATGTGTGCAGCACCGAGCCCGCCTCGTCGACAATCTCGACGATCAGACTCGTCAGGACGACGCCCTGTTCGCCCGCGGCTGCGCGGATTGCGCCGTGTGTGCGGCGTGCTGCGGCATCAAGTGTGTCGGCTTCGGTCACACCTGGGAAGTGAAGCTTGACCGAGGCGAACGTCTCGCACGCGGCGGTCCATTCCAGGTTCCGCACAAGAGGATCACCCGTCGGGCCCTCCGCGGTTGAGAGGGCGGCTTTGATGAAGTCTTTGTTGAGCGAGGCCATCGGTGTGTTCCTTCTGTGCAGGCTGTGCCTTACCCGATGCTAGGTGCTCTGCAATCCGGTGCCAAAGCGTGCGTTAGGCTCGTTGGCGGACCCGGTGGTCCGAGGTGAACGAGGAGTGAAATTATGCCCGCAACGCGTCTCACGCTTGCTCTTACATTTGTGCTCACGGCCGGTCTGGCGGCCGGGCAAGACAAGGAAAACAAGCCCTTCCTGTCGGGTCCAGAGGTCGAGGACACCCGCCCGGGTCTGGTCGAGGACAGCTTCGGTTCGACCGCGATGGGGAAGCAGCGGCTCGGCGCAATGGCCGCGATCCCTTCCCAGGATCTCCGCAAGATCATCGGATCGATGCGGGGCGACGAAGCCGACCCCGCGATCCGGCTGAGCGAGGAGCAGTACCTAGTCGTACGGGATCTGACGCGCGAGTTTGAAGCCGAGCGCCGCGAGTGGATGCGTGAGCATCGCGATGAGCTCAGCGGCCTCTACTCCGCCGCGGGCATGCCAATGCCGACGGACCGCTCGGATCGGCTCCGCTCGGGCGGAGCGGATGAGCAGGCCCGCCGAAGGCCTGCACCAGAGGGCGAAGAGAGGAACATGATGGAGCCCGTCAGCCCAGAGGATGCGCGCCGATCTCCCGGTGCACAGCGGCGGGACCGGAGCGAGGGCGCCGAGAGACAAGATGCGTCGGGTGAGCGCACCCCTCCCACACCAGAGCAGGAGGCCGCGAGGCTGAAGCTGCGTGAGTTCATGCAGAAGGGCCCGAACACGGGCGACCTGCAGCGCCAGATCTACGCGGAATTGACTCCGGAGCAACAGGCGTACATCGACACTGAGGTGCTCCGTCTCGCCGAGGAGCGCGCCGATGCACGAGAGCAGCGCAAGATCGACGAGCGGCTCAAGGACAGACGCGAGCAAGAAGGGGAAGCCGGCGCCGAGGACAGAAGAGCGAGAGCCTTGAATTCGATCGACTGGGACGCTGTCCTCCCAAGCGATGGTTCTGTCCGCTTGGATGCACTCCCAGAACGTTTCAGGCAGAGGCTTGAGAGCGTCGATCCCGCACAACAGAGGCAGCTTCTCGAGCGCATTCGGGATCGCCAAAGGGGCTGAGACCCCCTTTTGACACACCCAGACGGGGCATTGGGGTGAAAAAAGTCGGTGGGCACCACCTGTAACGGTGGGACTTAGATTCAGATATGTGCAGGTCTCTTTGCGAAAACCGGCTAATAGAGCCGGTTTTTGCATAGTGGAGAGTGATTCTCGCTGCAAGAGGTTTCGTTGAAAAAATGTGGAGACACCTGTCAAACACACAAAGAGTTTGTATTTTAAACGGGTAAATCGGCCTTAATTGCACTGTTTTGCGTGTTAAGTTAGGTGATTTTGAAGGTTACATGTGCTTCGAATCGAACAAGCTGGCCGATAATCCGTACAATTCTCTGATCTCTCTCTCCTCCAGCGGGGCGCCGATTGACGTTGGCGCCCTGCTTTGTTTTTGCTCCGAGTGAGTGAATCGCATTGGCACCTCGACCGCCTGGACTGATATGCCGACGCTACGCTGAGGCCTTGAGTGGGGCCGTGCGCCCAACTGGGAGTGTGCGTGATGTCGGGTTCGGTTGTTCTCGTGACGGGTGCGGCTGGGTTTATTGGCTCGCATGTTGCCCAGGCACTGCTCGCCCGAGGCGATTCGGTCGTCGGGGTGGACAACTTCGACCCTTTCTACGACAGGGCGATCAAAGAGCGCAACCTCGCTGATCTCAAAGTAGACGCAGAGGAAAGCCGGTTCGGGTTTCACGAAATTGATATCTGTGATACCAGCGCATTCGACGCGGTCGTTGCCAAAGCCAAGCCAGCCGGCATTATCCATCTGGCAGCCAAGGCGGGTGTTCGTCCGAGCATCGAGGACCCGACCGGTTATGCCCGGGCGAACGTGATGGGCACGTCGAGTGTCCAGAACGCAGCGGCCTCGCACGGTGTTGAGCGGCTCGTTGTTGCGTCATCGAGTTCTGTCTACGGCAACAACGAACGGGTTCCCTTCTCAGAGGACGATTTCGTCGATGCGCCAATCAGCCCTTACGCGGCTACGAAGAAGGCCTGCGAGTTGATCGGGCATACGCACTGGCATCTGACACAGATGCCCACCGCGATGCTGCGCTTCTTTACGGTGTTCGGCCCCAGGCAGCGGCCGGACCTTGCGATCAGCAAGTTCATGCGAGCTATCCACGAGGGTCGACCGATCACAATGTTCGGTGACGGCTCGACGAGCCGGGATTACACATACATTGGTGACATTGTCACGGGCGTGCTGGCGGCGTACGACCGCATCGATCGATTCGGGTATCGGATCTGGAATCTGGGAGGCGACCACCCGATCAGACTGGACGAGCTGATCGCAAAGATCGGGAGCGTGGTTGGCAAGGAACCGGTGGTTGAGCACCACCCGATGCAGCCTGGCGATGTCGAGCGCACTTGGGCGGACATCACGAGCTCTGAGCGGGACCTCGGGTATGCGCCGAGCACGAGTATCGAGCAGGGGCTCGAATATCAGTGGGCGTGGCTCAGGGATCACCTGTAGCGTCTGGATCAGTTTCGTTCTGAGGTATTGGCTGGACGTGCTCGGGCACAGTCGTGCGCCAGGTTTCGGCGGCGATGGCGCGCGCCGGGTTTGGCAGGTCGTACGACGAAAGCATCACGGGGACAAACCCGAGCCTTGCTAGGTGCTCGGCGTCACGCTGTTCTCGTGCGGAATCGATCCGCGAGCGGTCCACCCGCTGGATTTCCGAGTATCGGAAAAGTGCCCAGTTCTCGTGGCCTGGCAGCAGGAAGTCGGCGAGGTAGTTTGGCGTCCGCAATTTGTGAAAGTCGATCTCGCGACTGGCATCCTTTGGCGCGCGGTACGCGGCGATGAATGCGGGGATCTCCGCGTGGATGATGTCGCAGCACATGGGTTCGGCGATAAACCGGAGTTCTGGGAAGATCCGCTTGATTGCGCCCAAGAAACGGATCTGCTGCCAGACCGGGATCTGGACGTGCGTGAAGTTGTCAAGGCCTACAGCGGTCGCCCCGGCGCTTCGCGCTAGTTCTAGCTGATCCGCGATGCTGCGCAGGTGCTCACGGTTTGTGAGGTCGATCTTCTCGAGCGAGGTTGGGTTCCATCGGTCGGCGTATTCGGAGCTGCGTCCCCACCAGAGGCCGAGCTCTTTGCCGGCGTTCTTGACCTTGTTGAACTGTCTGTGTGTTGTTCGCAGCAGCGGAAGGTCGTTCCAGCCTCCGGTGAACTGTGTGGGATAGTTGAGCTTTTGGTTGGCGTTGTAGAGGCCGCTGGGTGCCCAGAGCATGACGCGGTCGTACCCGTCTGGCTTTGCAAGGATGCGAGCAAGGGGTCCGAAGCCCGCGACGTCGGGGCGAGAGGTTCTGTCGCCGAAGAAGCCTCGCGGATTGCGCGAATTGATGGCTCCGACGTTTGCCGCCTCTTTTGCGCGAACGGGTTTGGGGTTACGAATGTAATCGACGCCTCCGAACCGTTCATGAAAGTAGTCGCGGTAGGGCACGAGCGTCTCGAGCCAGTCCTGAGTCGCAGTCGGGTCGAGCGTGAGGCGAGATGTACGCTCCATGACGCGCACGGCGACGGTGTACTTTCTGCTCTCGCCTGGCTTGAGGATGGCTTCGTGGATGAGGCGTGTGTGCTGATTGACGCTCTTGGTGTTGGAGAGGTCGAACGCGATGAACCAGCCTCGCGCATCGGCTGGGCCTTTGAAGATTCCCCCCGGGTTGTTCAGGCGAACACCGGCGTCGTGTTTGTACTCGTCGATCGGGTAGAGCAGGCTGACACCCACGGCGTGGCGGTCGTCCATGATCGCGCACACTGGCGAATAGGCATCGAGCGGGTAGCGCCAGATCTGCCCGATGAACTTGTCCCAGTTGGTGCGCTTGAGTTGCGAACCTCGCTGCACGCTCAAGTACTGGACGTTCTCGTTGAGCGTGATCGCGCCCACGACGAGGCGGCCAAGCGGCTTGGGCGAGTCTGTGTCGTTGGTGAAGTTGTAAATGATGTCGTAGCCCAGTTCGCCTTGTTTGTTGACGGTGATCTCAGGCCTGAGCACTCGTGCACCATCGAGCGGGACGTGCATAGCCATCGAGCGGGGCTGGATGATGGTTCTGTCGTTGTGGGTGATCGTGGGGCCGTGGAGCGCGGTGTTTTTTGTAGAGAGCTGCCCGAGCGCCCGGGGGCATAGGACAACGAGTGTGATGGCCAGCAGTCGAAAGAGGTCTCGCGGCATGGCGGATTGTACACGGACGGGTGTACGCTCACGCTGTGACTGATTCCTCTGACATGAAGACGGGCAAAGGCCGGTCGGTCGTGCTGAGCACGGCCTGCTGGGTTGTTGCGCTTCTGGGGGCTTTGTATTCGTCGGTCTCGTGGTCTCCGGTATTGGTTGCTGGCGCCGGTGCCGAGGGCGAACTCGGGCGTTGGTTCTGGGTATTCGATGTTCTTGCGTCACTGGCGGGCATGGCCGCTTACGCGGTCTTGATCGTTTGTCTGCTTGTTGTGTGCTTGCGTCGGTACGTGTGCGCGGGTGTGCTGGCCTTGGCGTTCGTTTCGCTGGTTGTCTTGCCGATGAGCGAACCGAGGCTGGGGCGAGCTGTGGGCGGGGCTGGGGAGGTCCGTGTGCTTGTGTACAACTCGCACACGTTCTCCAACGAGATCGACGAGAAGCACGCGCTGCTGACGGGTGCGGGCGTAGATGTGGCGGTGGTGATCGAGACTTCGACGCAGATGATGAGTTCGCTCATGCGGGGGGAGGGGTTTCGAGAGGCGCATCCGTACGGCTGGCTGCCGAGCTCGAAGTGGTCGGGCTGTCCGGCGGTGATGAGCCGGTTCCCGGTCGAACCCGAGGGGAGCGCGTTGTCCGACCGGCTCAGATCGGTCAGGCGTGATCTCTGGGATCATCTGTGCAGGCTTGAGATCGTGCACTCGCCTGGGGGCTCGTTTGCTCTGATCCAGGCGCACGCGCGGAGCCCGAGGAATGCGAGGCGGTGGTCTGTCGGGCTTGACCAGTTGCTCGATCTCGCGGATTGCTCGCGGCGGGTACAGGAACTGACGGGCTTGCCCGTTGTTGTCGCGGGCGACTTCAACAGCCCACCAACGAGCGTGCGCGCCAGGGCGTTTGCGATTCGCTCCGGGCTTGTTCGCGCCAAGCCTGCGACGAGGGTTGGTGGATCGTTCCCTTCGGCGGCACCGGCCTTTGCGGGTCTGGCGATCGATGGTGTGTACGCATCACCGGGAGTGCGGGTGACTTCTTGGGAAATCTTGGGTAGCGCCGGGTCTGACCACAAGGGAGTGGTTGTCGGGATTGTGCTCCCGGCGGAAGGTCGCTAACGGTTTTCATAGCCGTAGTTCGCGTAGGTGGGGTCGTATAGGCCGTCGTACGAG
The DNA here is from genome assembly GCA_009827205.1 of Phycisphaeraceae bacterium. Classification (GTDB taxonomy): domain Bacteria; phylum Planctomycetota; class Phycisphaerae; order Phycisphaerales; family UBA1924. The sequence goes on from WUAK01000085.1 coordinate 8,504, forward strand.
TCTTGGTATTCGTCGTCGTAGATTGGTTGTCCGTGCTCGTCGAGTTCGTACTCATCGTTGTGTTGGAAGTCGTCGTCGGTGATGAAGCCCATCATTTTGAGCGTGCGCGCGACAGCGATCAGTATGATCAGTGCCCCGAGGACACCGACGGTGAACTCGAATGCGAAGTTTGCGAGCTCGCCGCGCGGCATGCCCAGTAGATTCCCGAGCGAAGATCCCACCGGGAGCGCGACGAACGGCTGCACGGGTGCTCTTGCGAGGAGTGAGTCGAAGTACCTGATGAAGAGGCCGAGCACGGCGGCGTAGAAGACGAGCGCCGGGTAGCCGCCCTCGGCGCCTGCGTGTCCCAGCACCCCCGGTCCGATGGTGAACTGGGGCGGCATGTCCTCGACGCCCGCGTCTTTCCACGCGGTCAGCGCCAGCGCTTCGGGTTTGTCCGGGTAGATGGCGCGGGGGATGGGGATCTCGAAGTAGTAGATAAACGAGTGCAGGTTGTTGTACTCGAGGCTCTCTGGGTGCATCTCCATGAGCCACATCGACCACGCGGCGCATTGCTGACCCGAGACGAGATCCATGAACCCCTTTCTCGTGTCAGCGGTTGCGATCATTTTGAGTCGTGAGAATGTTGTCGGGTTGGCGTCTATGAACTGGCCGCGCGCTGCCGTGTATTTCGAGATCAGGATGATCGGGATGATTCCGAAGATCGCTGCCCGGCCCACAACATACACGGGGCTCAGTCCTCGCCACCTCGAGTAGTAGGTTCCCCAGAGAAGGCACCCGGCGACCGCGACGATGGGTCTACGGCCGAAACCGCCTGTGATGCTGATCGCGGTCGCGGCGAAGAGCACGGCGAACATGAGCGCTGCCGCGGCGGGGTTGAAGGGCCTTCGGACCCACACCCACGCCGCGAGGCCCGCGGCGACGCCCGCGATAGACGTGCCCACGTGTCCAGTGATGATCGCCACGTAAGGGATGAAGACCGAGAGCCTCAGGATGAACGCGACGCCGAGGAGGGTGAAGGCGAAGATCCACAGCACGGGTTCTCGCACCTGGCCCTTGATGAGTGGTGTCAGCTTCGCTGCGCGCTTGGCGCCGATGCCCCATCCGTAAAAGAGGAAGAACACGAGTTCGAACGTGATTATCCAGAACAGATACTCGACCGCTATGGAGTCTTGGTCCATCGGGATGATCGAGGACTCGAAGCTGTTGACATCAAAGAGGCAGATCGTGCCGCTGGTCACCTGGTAGATGGTGAAACCCAGCAGGAAGAAGTTTCTGATGGTGAGCAGGTCCGCTCTACCCATGAGATAGGGGACGACAACGATCGCGGCGTTGATGAGTGCGATGAGGATCAGGATGTAGCCGACGAAGGTGCTCATGCTGGTGTGTATTCAGTCTCCGGGATAAGGCCGTCCCTTACGAGGGCCTTGCGGATCCCCATCACAGGATCGGCCTGCTGGCTCCACCGCGTGAGGACACCGGCGGACTCTCGCTTGAATGTATCCGCTGCTCCGGGCTCGGTGGTGCGGAGCATGGCTTGTGTAAGTTCCTCGGACGTTCCTGGTTCGATGAGAAACCCGTTTCTGCCGTCTTCGACCAGTTCTGGGCCTGCCCCGCAGGCCTTCGTGGTGATGATCGCGAGCCC
>WUAK01000086.1 GCA_009827205.1 Phycisphaeraceae bacterium
CCTTCCACTGCTCCAGCGGATGACTCGAAACATAAAACCCGAGCGTGTCCTTCTCCTGGCGCAGCGTCTCGGCCTCACTCCACGCCTCGGCCTTCACCAGCGGCACCACAGTCTGCGCCGCGCTCGCCTCTTCGGGCTCCGGTGCGCCAAACAACGCGCCCTGACCCGCTGCCCGATCCGCAGCGAGCTTCTGCCCAGCGCTGACCGCCTGCTCGATCGTCGCGACCATGCTCGCGCGCTCGTCGCGCGAGTGCACCTCGTCGAACGCTCCGCTCTTGATCAGCGCCTCGATCGTCGCCTTGTTCACAGTCCCGGGCGGCACACGCTCGCAAAACTCAAACAGCGACTGATATCCACCCCCCTTGTCCCGCTCGTCGATGATCGCGTTGATCGCCTTCGCGCCCGCGCCCTTGATCGCCTTCATCCCGAACCGGACATGCCCGCCCGCGGGTGTGCGCTCGTCACTCTCCTCGTAGACCACCGCGAAGTCCGCCTCGGACAGGTTCACGTTCGGGGGCCTGACCTCGACGCCCGTCTTGATCACCTCCCCCGTGTTCGGATCGATGAACTTCGTCCTCTTACAGTCCTCGAGGTATGGGATCCAGTCGCTCACCTTCTGGGCCTGGCTCTCAAAGCTCAGGAACGCAGCCATGTAATGCGCCGGGAAGAACGTCTTCAGGTACGCGGTCTGGTACGCCACGATCGCGTAACCAGTCGAGTGCGACTTGTTGAAGCCGTAACCAGCAAATTTCAGGATCAGCTCGAAGAGCTCGTTCGCCTTCGTCTCTTCAAGGCCCTTCTCGCCCGCGCCCTTGACGAAAAGCGGCCTGTTCGCGCCGATGATGTCTTCTTTCTTCTTGCTGATCGCCTTAATCAGCGAGTACGCCGAGCGAAGCGGGATCCCGCCAAGCTCGTGCACGATCTGCATGACCTGCTCCTGGTACACCATCACGCCGTACGTCTCGGCGGTGAACCGATCAACGATCGGGTGCACACTGGGCACTGCCTGCTTGCCGTGCTTGCGCATGTTGTAGTCGGGGATGAGGTCCATGGGACCGGGCCTGAACAGCGCGTTGGCCGCGATCAGATCCTCGAGCCGGTCGGGCTTCATCTCCATCAGCAGCCTGCGCATGCCGCCCGATTCAAACTGGAACACACCCGTTGTGTCGCCCCGCTGGAACAGACTGAAGATGCGCTGGTCCTTGTACCCGAGCCTCTCAAGGTCCATCGGGTTCGCGCCGCCGTCGCCGACCTCGCGACCGACCGCCGCGTAAACCTGCTCCTTCGTCAGCGAGTTCTCGATGAGCTGCTTTGCCCGCTCGATCACGCTCAGCGTGCGCAGACCCAGGAAGTCCATCTTGAGAAGGCCCATCGCCTCGCACGTCGGCCCGTCCCACTGCGTGACGATCTCGTTCTCGCCCCCACCCGACTGTCGATACAGCGGCACAACCTCGTGCAAGGGCCTCGTCGCGACGATCACACCCGCCGCGTGCACACTGCTGTGACGGGCCTGACCCTCGAGCACCCGCGCGTTGTCGATCACACGCTTGGCGACATCATCCGTGTCATACAACTTCTTGAGATCAGGCTCGGCCTTGAGCGCCTTGTCCAGCGTGATCCCAAGCTCTTCCGGGATTAGCTTGGCCAACTTGTCCGTGTCGGTCAGCGGATACTCGAGCACGCGCCCAACATCCCGCACCGCGGCACGCGCCTTGAGCGTTCCAAAGGTGATGATCTGCGCGACGTGGCCGTACTTCTCGCGGACGTAATTAATCACATCGCCGCGGCCGTCCTGACACAGATCGATATCGATATCGGGATACTCCGACCGGTCAGGGTCGGTAAACCGCTCGAACAGCAACCCGTAATGCACCGGGCACGCGTTCGACAGGCCGAGCACAAAACCGGTCATCGTGCCGACACCCGAACCACGCGCAATCGAAGGGATGCCGCGCTGTCGGCCCCAGTTGACGAAGTCCCACACAATCAGGAAGTAAGCGCTGATCAGCTTGTCAGAGAGAATCTTGAGCTCGCGGTTGAGCCTCGCCCACTTGCGCCAGCCATCGAGCTTGTCACCCTCAAGCCCGGGCTCGTCCCCGTCGCCCTCGACCACGTCGTGCCGGTGCTTGACGATATCTGGTCCGTAGCGCCAGACCATCCCCGCCTCGCACAGCAACCTGAGCGTCTTGTCACACTCAACCGTCAGCGACGCCTGGTCCTGATCCGGGTCGTTCGCGGGCTCAAGCTCAAAGTGCGAGCAGAACGCCTTGTACCAGGCTGTCAGGTCACCCTCGAACTCCTTGTCCGTGACCTTGGGCAGCTCCTTCTTGGGTGGCGCCTTGACCACAACAACCGGCGCATGGTTCGCGTCCTCTGGCAGTTCTACATTGCACCGGTCCGCGATCCGCTGCGTGTTGAGCAGCGCTTCCTCGCCCGCTTTCCCGTAGTCGCTGTTGTTGTACTCGGGCCCGCCGAAGATCTCCCACATCTGCTCCGGGCTCTTGACGAACAGCTCGGGCGTGTAGCGCATCCGCGTCTCGTCAAATTTGCTCTTACCCGTAGAGATACAGATCAGCGTGTCATGCGCATCATGATCCTCAGCCTTCAGGAAGTGGCTGTCGTTGTCGCACACGATCGGCAGCTCAAGATCACGCGCGATCCGGATCAGGTGCGGGTTGATCGAGATCTGCTCCGGAATGTGGTGCTGAAGCTCCACATAAAACCGCGGCCCGGTGCCCTCGTCGGCGAAGACCCCCGAGTGCCACTGCGCACTCTCGACCGCTTTCTCGTAGTGCGACTTGTCGCCCCGGCCGACACCGCCCGAGCTCTCATAACTCAGCAAATGCTCGCCCATCTCAGAGCCAAGGTGGCCGTTGATCGCGATCAGGCCCGAGTTGTGCTGCTCCAGGAGCTCGCGATCCATCCGGGGCTTGAAGTAGAACCCCGTCAGGTACGCCTCCGAGCACAGATAGAGCAGGTTGTTCCACCCCGTCTCGTTCTCTGCGAGCAGCACGAGGTGATACCCACCGTCGGACACACCCGTATACGTCTTGTCGAGCCTGCTCTTGGGCGCAACGTACGCCTCGACCCCAAGAATGGGTTTGATGCCCTCGGCACGGGCCTTCTTATAGAAGTTCACCGCCGCGTGCATGTTGCCGTGGTCCGTCACCGCCAAGGCGTTCATGCCAAGATCTGCAGTGCGTTTCACCAACTTATCCAGTCGGTTCCCGCCGTCGAGCAGCGAGTACTCCGAATGCAAGTGCAAGTGAACAAAGGGCTTATTGGACGAGGACCCCACGTCTCCGCCAACACCCGTATCTAGTGGCTTCTCGTCCATGACACCCAATATAAGTGGCTCTCGTTCACGCTCCAAGCCCCCCGCGAGGCCGAACCCTTGAGACTACGCCGCCCGCTCTGCCAACGCGACTTCCCACCACAACCGACAAGTCATCCCCAACCGCCGGAGGCAAAGTCTGGGCCCCGAACCCCATAGAGTTGGGCATGGATGACCGCTTCCAGAACTACGCCAACCGGGCAGCCGCATACCGCGTCCGCCTCCGCGAGTACCGCGAGAAACCCCGCGGCCCGCTCGAAGCCGCGCTGCACACGCTGCTCTCACTCATCATCTTCCTCGCGCTGCTCGTCCTGATCATCCCGATCATCGCACTCATCATCCTCTTCGCGATCGGGTTCTACATCTACCTGCGCATCAGGCGCTTCTTCCGTGGGCTCGGCAAACCCAACGCGCACGTCGGACCCGTCCGAACCGACGGCCGCGACAATGTCCGGGTCATCGATCGCGATTGATTCAACACCTGCTGGCAGCCATAAACTCCTCTGTGCCAACGCCCAAGCCCATCATGCCATGCCGGCACTGCGGCCACGACCTCTCCGCGCTGATCACTACGCCCTGGATTAGGACCTGCCCGGAGTGCGGCAAGCGGTTCGACCCCGACTTCATCTACGAGGGCAACGCACGCAACAACCCGGAACCAAACGCCACGCCCCCGCCCCCACGCAACCTCGACAGCAGGAAGCCAAGCGGTGACTGACCGAAGCAGAAACGCCAAACGAATACTGGGTATGACCGCCCCGGCGCTTGTGCTCACACTCGCCGGGCTTGTCACCGCGTGGGCGCACATGGGGTTTGCGACGTTTGCCCTCGGGGCGTGGACCTTCCCGCTTGCCATCGCCGCCCCGGCTGTCGTCGCCGGGCGGATGCTCATGAACGACTGCTGCGCGTGGCGGACCAGCATCCTCTGCCTCGCCGCGATCGCCCTGAATCTCACGATCGAGGCCCTGGGCACCTCGGCCCAGCTCGCCATGCTGGGCTGAACCCGCCCGCAATTGGGATCAAAATTTGAAAAGAACCCCTTCGGATCGTGAAATCTCGATATCCGCATTGCCACATATGTTAGTGTTCACTATAATCAAGTGTGGCACTCGCCAAAGGAGATCTGAAATGCGAACCAGCCGACCGAAAGCCCCGTCTCTGTCCCGCCTGCTGCCAGCCGCCGCCGCCTCGGCCGTCCTGCTCGTCGCCCCGGGATGCGAACTCTCCGGCACAAACAACATGACCGCCGGCGCGGGCGACACGCTCATGCTCCTGCCCGAAAACGCCGGGGGGCCCACAGGCACCGTCCGCCGGACCGACCTCCTCGTCGCTTACGGCAAATCCGTTCACCTCCAGGAACACTACGACACGCTCGAAACCGCAAGAGACGCCGCGCGCGAAGCAGGCAACGACGAGTTTGCAGACCGCATCGAATCCGAGGGCCCCGCGTGGCAAGAAGTCCTGCACCGCCAGCTCGCCGGGGACGAACCCCTCTACACAACGCTCCTCGCAGTGCAGGACGAGATCCGCGACGTCGCAAACAACCACGGCATCAGCAAAGTCGTCGAAGCCGGGCCTGGCGTCAACGGCACAGACATCACAGACGAGATCGTCGAAGCGCTCAAGCACTCCGACGACTAAACGTCACGCGACCACCAGCTTCTCGCGCAGCTTCCGAGTGATCTCTCCAACAGACCCCCCGCCGATCTCTTCCGCCTCGACGCGCACGATCGGCAGGATCCCCCAGCTCGAGTTTGTCAGCATCAACTCGTCCGCGTCGAGCACATCGTCGATCGTCAGCATCTTGCTCGTTGTCTCAAGACCCTGCCGACGCGCCTCGTCGAGCACCTCGGCGCGGGTGATCCCGGGCAGCACCGGGCTCGGCAAACCCCCATCTGTTTCCTCGCCTCTCACGATCGGCGTGTATAGCGAACCGTCTTTCACGATGATCGCGTTAGACACGCACCCGCCGCAGAGGTGGTTGGTCACCTGGAACACCAGCGCTTCGGCGGCGCCCTTCATCGACGCCGACTGCAGCGCGCTGAGTCTCGCCCAGTAGTTGAGCGTCTTGTGCGAAGCCGTCGGGTCGAACGGGTTGGCCTTCAGATCCGCGATCCCCGCGACAACCCCCTGCTCGAACATCTCGTCCGGGTACTCCGTCGCGGCCTGCGCGACGACCATGACCGTCGGGTCGTGAGGCTGCGCTCCGGTGCGCGCCGCCGACACCGGGTTGAGATCGCCGCCCGTGAGCGTGAGCCTGATACGCTGGCGCGCAAGGCCGCACTTCTCCGCTGTCCGCTTGATCGCCTCCGCGAGCGCGGGCTTTCGCAGATCGTCCGACAGACGCAGCGCCTTCGCCGAAGCCGCGAGCCGATCGAGGTGGTCGTACACCCGCACCACCTCCGCCGCTCCGTCCTCATCCACCTTCGCAGCCATAGTCTCAAAGAGTCCCACGCCGTGCGTCAGCCCCGCGTCGAACGCCGACACCCGCGCGTCAGCCGCCTCCAGAAACTCGCCGTTGAGAAAGATGGTCGTCATAGCCCACAAGCATAGATGTCACCCGGGCCTCGCTCTAAAGAGGCCTTCACTTCTGCTATCCTGACCCTCTCACTCCAAAGGAATCCCCCGATGCGATCAGTCACAACCATCCTCGCGCTCATCGTCTCGTTCTGCTCGCTCACCGCGTGCGCCCAGAACCGAGCCGACTCCACGCTCCACATCAACGCGACCGACCTGCCAAGGCTCCTGCTTACCTCGACACAGACCATCCCGCTCGACTCGTCGCAGCGCGGCACAGACCTCCCGCTCTGGTACCCCAAGTGGGTCCCGGGCTCGCACGCACCGGGAGGCCCTGTCCACAACATCGCCGGCTTTACGGTCACCGACCAGGACGGCAACGACATCAAGTGGTCACGCACGCCGGGCGAGGTCTACCGCTTCATCGTGCACACACCGCAGTCAGCAACCGAGATCAACATCGAGTTCCGGTACATCACCAACCAGTCCACCTCAAACTCCCACGGCCTTGACTCGTGGGGCGCCGACGCCATCGGGCTCATCAGCCCGAACACCGTCCTCGTCTACCCCGAAGGCGCACGCGACGGCGAATGGATGATCGAAACACAACTCACCGTCCCTAAAGACTGGCAAGCCGCCTGCGCACTCGACATCGACGAAGAAGCCGACTCCGAAGCGAGCTACAACTACCAGCCCGTCTCTGTCCGCAGGCTCGTCGACACACCAATCATGCTGGGCCGCTACTACAACATGTACTCGCTCAACGAAGACGGTGTTGATGCGCCGCCCCACCGACTGCACGTCTTCAGCGAAATGAAGTCACAGGCCGACATCCACCCCGACGTTGTCGACGCGTACTCCAAGATGGTCACGCAAGCAGATCGGATGTTCGGCAGCTACCCCTTCCCATCGATGGACATCCTGCTCGCCACGACGAACGCGCTGCCCCGCAACGGGCTCGAGCACCTGCGCACCACGATGAACATCATCCCGCTCAACAGACTCGACGAACTCGAGAACCTGTCGGGCTGGGACCAGATGCTCGTCCCACACGAGTACGTCCACGCCTGGTGCGGCAAGTACCGCCGACCCGAAGGCATGGCTACCAGCGACTTCCACACACCCAAGGGAACCGAACTCCTCTGGGTCTACGAAGGGCTCACCCAATACCTCGGCGAACTCCTCGAACTCCGTTCGGGCATGAGTGACATCGAGCAGTACCGCTGGGACCTGCTCCGCCGATACCGCGGCGCACGCCTCACACAGGGCCGCGACTGGCGCCCGCTCGCCGACACGTGCTCGGCGAGCCACACACTGCGCGGGGGCAGCAACAACTGGGGCAGCATGCGACGAGGGCAGGACTACTACTACGAGGGCGCTCTCATCTGGATGGAGGCCGACGCCGTCATCCGCAACGAGACCGACGGCGAGAGGTCCATCGAAGACTTCTGCCAAGCCTTCTTCTTCGCGGAAGAGCCGACCGATGAGCCAAACCCATACACACGCGAAGACGTCATCGCCCACCTGAACGATGTCGTCGACTACGACTGGGAGACGTTCATCGAAGAACGTGTCGACAACGTCAAAGGCAAGCCTCTGGCGGGCACCGTCGAGCTCGGCTACTCGATCCAGTACACCAACGAGCCGCCCACCGGACCCAACAACGGGCGCATCGACCCGCTCGACGCACGCGACTCGCTAGGCATGTCACTCTCAAGCGACGGCACCGTCCGCACCGTCATCCTCGGTTCGCCCGCCGACAAGGCTGGCCTCGCCCCGCGCATGCGCATCATGGGCATAGAGGGCCACACCTGGAGCCGCCAGCGCTTCGCGGACCTCATGGAAACGTCCGGGGCATCGGGCTCGATCGAGCTCATGACCGTCTCGGGCGACCGCATCAGCACCACAACAATCAACTACGAAGGCGGCCCCCGCTACATGACACTCGTCCGCGACGAATCCAAACCCGATGTGCTGGCGGACATACTGGAACCGATCGACTGATCGCTTACTCCGCTAGCGCCGCCTCAAGCACCGGATCGCCACCCGCGAAAACCACCTCGCGATCCATCTCCACCGCGACATCGGGCACGACGCCCATGCCAGGCTCGTCGGGCTCGACACCGGTGATGATCCGCTTCACAGGCACGCGAACCACAATCCCAGAGTTCGGTAGCTTCGTAAAGATCATCGTCCCCGCCGTGCAGCCCTCGACGCTCCCTCCGGTTGGCTCGCCGACGACGCGAATGCCGCCCTGCTTCTGCAGCATCCCGATCAGCATCGTTGAGCCTGACGCGTTCCCCCTGCTCGAGAGCAGCGTCACGCGACCCTTGAACGCATCCTCTGCGGGCGAGAGCGTCATGGTGCTGGCCGGCGACCGGTACAGACCCGTGTCTTCCCACGTCTCATAGCCCCGCCCCTCGATGTCGATCGAGTTCCAGTCCCACGTCGTCGAGTTCTTCCGAACCGAGTCCGGGATACGGAGCACCTTCTGCGCATCGCCCGAACGAATCTCCATCGGCTGATCGATCAGGTGCGACGCGAGCGCGATCGTGGGCTCGGTCGAACCGCCGCCGTTACGGCGCAGATCAACCACCAGGTGTTCGACACCATCCTCATTGAGCGTACGAATCACTTCCGCGAACTTCGCAAACGGGTCGATTGGTTCACGATAATTCACAAACGTATCGATCCGAAGCACCGCCGCATCACCCACCCGCTCGACACTCACCGCGTCCTTGAAGTTCCGCGCTAGGTCCTCTTCCTCTCGCACCATCTCAAGAAACTCTGGATACGTGATCGCATCAACCGTGACCGCCTCGGCGTTGCCGTCACGATTCAGCTCAAGCGCGAACGCGCCAGACCACCCGTGCAAGAGCGGCATGAAGTGGTCGAGCCCCGACCCGAGAAACTCCGTCGTGTACTCGAACTCATCCACTCTCGCGTGATCTGTGTACCCGTCGATCGGGATGTAAGGCAATATCTCATCAAGCAGCTGTTCGGCAGACACGCCGTTGATCGAAATCACCTCGTCGCCCCGCTCGACTCCATCCGCCACGCTCGTCATCACGAAAACCCTGCCGTCAAACTCACCCACCCGTATGGGCAGGTGCGTCGCGACCGTGTTCCGGTGCTCCACCATCGACTCTGGCATCTCCGCCTTGGTGTGATCACACCGGATCTTCGGCAGGAACTCGCTGATCGCGAGGTAAAGGCTCTGGTCTGTCGTGCCCGATTGCGCCTCGGCGTACAAAGCGTCAAAATCGAGGTTGATCTGATCCCGTGTCTCGTAACGCAGGAACCCCGGGTGCACGACTTCCAACGCCTCGCGCATCACGAGCAAGTCTTCAAAGGCCTCAGCCTCAGAAAGCGAGCGCTCCTCGTAAGCCTGTGCGCTGGTGTGCAGAGCCTGTGACGAAAGAACCGCAGCAGCGGACAACGCAAAGAACACACGAGCCATCGTCGTGACCTCCGTTCATGCCCGCCGCCAAGCAGACATCTACTGAGATCGACACGACGCCGCTACTGGATTCAGTTGTCGGGCCGTTTCCCTCAGGCAGCGCCCTTCTTGAACACCACGCTCTGCCCCTCGGCATCAACCACAACCGAGTCCCCCGCGCCGAATTCGCCAGCAAGGATCTTGCTTGCAAGCGGATTCTCAATCCGCTGCTGGATCGTTCGCTTCAGTGGTCTGGCGCCGAACGCAGGGTCCCAGCCCTGCTCTCCGATCAACTCCTTCGCCGCGTCGGTCACCGCGAGCGTCATCTCGCGGTCAGCCATCCGCTCTCGCAGGTGTTGAAGCTGGATGTCCACGATTCTTGCCAGCACGTCGCGCCCGAGCCTGTGGAACACAACCGTCTCGTCGATCCGGTTGAGAAGTTCGGGACGCATGAAACCCTGATGCACATCGAGGTTCACACGCGCTCGCATCTCATCGAAATCACCCGTCTGCTTGCTCGCGATGTCCGCGCCCGGGCCGCGTCTCACAAGATCGCGCACCGCAGCCTCGATCTCCCAGTCCTCGGCGCCCGCCTCGGTCATCTCCTGGATCTTCTGACTACCGATGTTGCTCGTCATGACGACGATCGTGTTCTTGAAATCGACGGTGCGCCCCTGACCGTCCGTCAGGCGACCATCGTCGAGCAGCTGCAACAGCACGTTGAACACATCCGGGTGCGCCTTCTCGATCTCGTCGAGCAGGAGCACCGAGTAGGGCCTGCGCCGAACCGCTTCGGTCAGCACGCCGCCCTCCTCGTAACCGACGTAACCGGGGGGCGCGCCGATCAGCCTCGACACAGAGTGCTTCTCCATGAACTCAGACA
>WUAK01000087.1 GCA_009827205.1 Phycisphaeraceae bacterium
CGGCGCAGCAAGAAGGTGTACGTGATGCTCAACAAGCCCACGAACACCGTGACGACGACAGCCGACGAACCCGACCTCGACCGGCGGACGGTCACCGACCTCGTCGACCACCCGCTCGCTGACCGACTCTACCCGGTGGGCAGGCTCGACTACGACACGACCGGTCTCATCCTGATGACCAACGACGGCGACCTGGCCAACAAGCTCACGCACCCGAGGTTCGGTGTCGTCAAGACTTACCACGCGGTCGTCAAGGGCCGCCTCTCCGACGACGATGCGTCACAGATCGCCGAGGGCATCTACCTCGCCGAGCGCAAGGCGGGCCGGACCGAGGGCGCCAGCAGAACCGCTCGCGTCGAGGTTCAGGTGTTCCACCGCGACCGGGACCGCACGATCCTGGAACTCCGCCTGCGTGAGGGCCGCAACAGGCAGGTGCGCCGGATGCTCGCCGCGGTCGGCTGCCCGGTGAAGAAGCTCGAACGCGTCGCGATGGGCCCAGTCAAACTCAAGGGCCTCCCGCGTGGAGCCTGGCGCGAGCTGACCAAGGGTGAACTCGACGGCCTCCGCAAGGCGATCTCAAGGGGCAAGGGCGAGCCAGACCCGATCCGCAAGAAGACCAGCAAAAAGAAGACGACCAAGAAGAAGGCCAGCAGCAAGCGGGTAAGGCCGGGCGAGGAAGAGGCGGTCTCCATCGTGGACAAGAAACGTGTCCGCTCGGCGGTTGCCAGCAGCGGCAAGACAACGAAGAAGAAGCCGACGCGCGCGCGTCGATACGACGGCGGGCGTAACCGATGAGCGCTGCACAGGAAAAGTCTCCAAAGTTCAGCGACACCGTCCGCGTCATGAGGGCGGGTATACGCGGCATGTACCGCTCCCGTCTGCCCCAGATGTCCGCGGCCCTTGCGTTCCGCACACTCTTTGCGCTCATCCCAATCCTCGTCATCTCAGTCGCGGCGATCGGTGCGTTTGCAGAGCCCGAGGATGTGCGCAAGATATTTGACCAAACGCTTGATGCTGCAGGAATCAGCGACATCAAAGTGCCGAATTCGGAAGCTGAATCCGACACCGCTGGCGAAGCGACGCAAGAGGCCGAGTCTGCTGAATCAACTGAGGATGCAGCCCAGGTTGACGACTCATCTCAGTCCGACGAGACAGATGAATCCGCAGCGGTTTCAGCTGAAGAGTTCTTTGTTCGCCTCGTTGATCAGATCCTTGCAATCCCATTCGCCGCGATCGGTGCGGTGGGTGTGCTCACACTGATCTACGCGGCTCTCTCGATGCTGATCGAAATCGAACGAGCCTTTAACAATGTCTACAGAGCACAAGTCGGCAAAAGCTGGGGCAAACGGGTTATCCAGTACTGGTCGATCATCACCCTCGTGCCCATTCTGCTTTTCTCCGCGTTCTACGCGTCGGAGCAGTTCCGCGGGCTGGGTGTTCGGCTAACCGAAGCCGAGAGCGGAACCTTTCTCAGCTTCTTTGCCCCGTTCGTCGGTTCTGTGGTCAGCATCGCGATCACGTCGCTGCTGCTGCTGTTGGCTTACACGATCATCCCCAATACGCGTGTCCACCTCAAAACCGGGATCGTCGGAGCACTCGTTGCGGCGATTCTCTGGGAAGTCGCAAAGTGGGGATTCAGGCTCTATCTCTCGTACTCGGTGACCTACGCCAAGTTGTACGGTTCTATGGCGCTGCTGCCACTGTTCATGCTCTGGATCTATCTCACCTGGTTCATCATCCTCTTCGGGCTTCAGGTTGCCTACGGACTGCAGCACATCGAGCTTGCAAGACGCATCGATGAAGAGGACGCCGACGACAGGCTGACCGACCCCGCCGCGGTGTTCGGCGTGCTTGCCGTGATCGCCGAGCGTTTCGCACGAGGCAAGACCGCAAGCGTGAGCCGGATCACGGGCGAGCTCTCGCTGTCCGCTGAGGCAGTTGGCACCATGCTCGACAAGCTGAACAGGGCCGAGATCCTCCGCGACGTGGACGGGAGGGACGACCGCTACGTGCTGGCCCGCCCAGCCGAGTCGATCTTGCTGGAGGAGGCGGTTTCCGCGATGCACGACATCACAGACGCGGGCCGGGGGCCAGGCGGGGCCTGGACGCCAGCCATCGACAAACTCGAGCAGGCCCGCGAGGAAGCCATCAAGGGTATGAGCGTGGCAGATCTGATCGACGACGGCGAGCGAAAGGAAGACAGGGAGGAATCGTCGTGAAGAACGTGAGACGGCTTTGCCTACTCCTCATCGCGGCGGGGCTCTGCACCGGCTGCTACTCGAAGGTGGTCGACAGCAAGGGCATCGGGGCGGACTCAAATAAGCTCAAGGAGAGCCACGAGTACGGTTCGGAGACCCCTGTCCGAGATTTGCTGCTCAGGGAGCAGGACCGCCAGGAGCGATAGAAAGACCGGGATAAGCCCGCTCTCGGGCACTACAATCACCCCACGGAGGACCCCATGGGTATCGAAACCGCCTTGCCGACCGACATCGTCCTGACCACCCAGCTCCAGCGCGTGATCAACTGGGCGAGGCGAAGCTCCGTCTGGCCCATCCCGTTCGCGACCGCGTGCTGCGGGATCGAGCTGATGGCGACCGCTTCGAGCCGGTACGACCTCGCCCGCTTCGGCGCCGAGGTCATGCGCTTCAGCCCCCGCCAGAGCGATCTGCTGATCGTCGCGGGCCGTGTCTCCGTCAAGATGATGCCCGTGCTCCAGCGTATCTACCAGCAGATGACCGAGCCCCGATGGGTGCTCTCGATGGGCGCCTGCGCCTCAACGGGCGGCGTGTTCGACACGTACGCCGTCGTGCAGGGCGTTGACCAGTTCATCCCCGTCGATGTCTACGTGCCGGGCTGCCCGCCAAGGCCCGAGCAGCTCATCGAGGGTGTGATGGCGATCCAGCGCATCATCGATGAAGACGGCATCCCGCCCGCTGGCCCAGGCGGCAAGCGCGTGCCTCTCGGCATCGCGATCGACCCGAGTCACGCACCGGCGCCCCAGCCTGTGGGTGTTGGTCTGCCGCGGGCGTAACTCTTCTCACGAAAAGTCGATCCAGTGAGCTGTACTGATTCGATTCAGGCTGTCTCTTCGTCGGTGCTCATCCCAGACCCGATCCCAAAGGCTGTGATGACAGACAGGATGATCATGCCGCCGTACCAGAGAAGGTGCTTCGTTTCGAGCTCACTTTCCATGAGTGCAACCGTTCCTTCAGGGCTGCTCATCATGGCGCCGAACCTTTCATAACTCGCAGTAACATGCTGCACTTGCTCGGCCCGGGACATCTCATTCCAGTACGTGCGTGCACTTGCGACCAGATCTTGTGGGTAGTCCTCAATGAGATATGCGTCGACGTATGACATGCCCTGAGGCCAGTTCAGCTGCTCGCCAGCCTCCTCTTTCTGGTAAGCCCATTGATCAGCAAGGTTTGATACTTCGCGCTCCTCAACGATCTCGTCTTTCTTGCGCTCTCTCGCCACTTCATCCATCGCGTTCCATTCGTCACGGATCGGACCAGTGATGGACCTCGGGTGATGGAGAAACTCATACGCTGTTTCGAACGAGTATCCCGAGGGCCATTCGAGTGTTACATCTTGACGTTCTGCTCGAAGTGAAGCCCATCCCGCGAGTAATGTCTTGGCCTCAAGATCTGTCATCCAAGTTTCTTCCCAATTCGCCGATTGGGTGGTAACACTCTCTGTAATCTGCTCATCGATAAGCACGGCGTACGCGGTCACGATCGCCAGTGGGGTCGCGGCCAGCGCGACACACGCTGCGATCATGCCCGACATCACACCCTTCCTGCTGCCCGAGAGCAGAGCGGCCCCGGTTCCCACAAGAAACCCTACGCCCAGCAGCGCGAAGTAATACTCACGCTCGATGAGATTGACCTTGATGGACCAGGCGATGATTCCGAGCAAACCACCCCCGCATGCGCCCACGAGTGCGAGCACCCAGGATGCTCCTGCCATGGCTGCACCAGCAGATACTTTCTTGCGGCGTTCCTTCTTGGCTGAATCCTGTGTGGACTGCGCAACCACCGTGTTGAAGCCCTGCGGTATTTGTTCTTCTTGTGATGGCAGATCCCCGAACATGTCCTCGGACAGAGCGGGCTCTGCTTCCTCAAGGCCGTAGATGTCCTCGGCTTCCTTCTCCGCCGCGGCGAGTGCTGCTTCTTTCTTCGCTTTGGCCTTGGCCTTTGCCTTTTCGTAGCACGCCTTGTGGAGGTAACGACCCTTCTTGTCCTTGATACGAGGCTGGCCCGTGCAGTCTTTGCCACAGGCCTGACAGGGGCGCACCTTAACCGCTTCATCAGACATCCGGGTTCTCCAAAGCTGAGCACCCGTGGGAATTGCGAGCGCACACAAACACCGGACTCAACTTAATGAAGCCCCAGAGATCAGTCAATCAGACGAGTCGGATTAATGAAGAAGTTGTGGGAAGAAATGAAATCAGCGCTTCATGCTGATGCGGCGACCGATCCGGCGACGGCGGTTGATGATCTTCCGGCCGCTCTTGGTACGCATGCGGGCCCGGAACCCCATTGAGCGCTTCTTCTTGATCGTGCTCGTGCGTCGGGGATAGTGCATTGCCATCGGTCTGCTCCAGTCGTTCCAGCGGCTCGATACCCACCTGCCGCGAGGACGGGATTCATAGGCCCACCGGAGCGCATCTTCAAGCCGGTAATCTGCCCATCAATACCTATCATATTACAAACATAGAATTTGATTCTGGCAAAGCAGCGTCGGATCCGGTACAAGTAGCTAAGAAGAGTCTCCTGCCCGCTCGTGCGGCGGGTCGGAGTGGGGCGGCGTTGTCGCCCAGCTGCTCGGGGCACCCCATTGGAGTGCGTCGTGCCGAGCGGCCGGGCCCGATGCCGTCGGAGCAGAAATGAACGGGACGGATTCGGTCCGTCCCTAGTCAAGCAGCCCCCGGTGCGCACGATCCGGGTGCCGCGCAGAATCGCCGACTGCATCACATGGAATCCCTCGACATCGTTCGCCGCGCCGAGCAGATCATCGGCCATAGCTTCGCTCAGCCCGAGGTCATGCTGCGCGCTCTGACCCACTCATCGGTCGCCGACGACCGCCTCACCTCGAACGAACGGCTTGAGTTTCTCGGTGACGCCGTGCTCGGGCTCATCGCCTGTCAACGGATCTTCGAGCTCTACCCGGATCTTCTCGAAGGAGAGATGACCAAGATCAAATCCGTCGCCGTGAGCCGAAAGACCTGCGCCGCGATCGCTCGACAGGTTGGCCTCGAAGACCTCCTCGTTCTCGGCAAGGGCATCCGCGATCGCGAGGGCACGCTGCCCCATTCGCTCGCCGCGGCTGCGCTCGAATCCACCATCGCGGCGGTCTACATCGACGCGGGGCTCGATACTGTCTCCGACTGGATCGCGCCACTGCTCGACGCACACATCACGCGTGCGTATGACAGCGGCCACCAGCAAAACTACAAGAGCGTTCTGCAGCAGCACGCGCAGCGTCGCTATCAGGAGACGCCCGAATACATCCTGCTCGAACAGGACGGACCAGATCACGCCAAGACATTCCGCGTCTCGGTACGAATCGCGGGCGCTACGTACGATCCGGGCGAGGGAGCATCGAAGAAACAGGCGGAGCAGAGAGCCGCGCTTATCGCGCTCCAGGCGCTCGACGTCGTCGAACGCACCGACGACGGCACGGTCCGGATGCTCTGATCAGATTCAGGGCGCCCGAAGGTCGATCACGACCGGCCTGTGGTCGCTGACCATCGCGTCGAGTTCATCGAGGTTGAGTGATTTGAGCACCTCGGGTGAGAGCCTGATCGGATCGAACACAAACGAACGCTCGAGTACCGCCGACGAATCAGAGTACACCGCGTAATCGAGTCTGCTCGGCAGGAACCGGCTCGTGGGCGATGTCCACGTGTACATCGTGTTGTCCCCAAGAACAAACGGCGTCGCGACCGAGGCGTTGGAGCCATCAGAATCGAATCCCCGTACAAGCGTGTACAGAGGCTCGGTCCCGCCTACGAGGTTGAAGTCGCCAGCAACGACCCTGACATGGGGACCGATGTCGCGTGTCTGTTCTTCCATCATCTGGGCGATCGCCTGAGACTCTGCGATCCTGAGCATGTCCTCGCGGGTATCCATGCCGCCGCAGCACTTGAGGTGCACCGATGCGACAGCCATCGTCCCGATCGGAGTCTCGGCGAGCGCGGGCATCACCCGTACCGTCCGGTCCTCGCCCTCTGGCGCGATGACCAGGCCAGTCGGACCGATCGCTGCTAGATCGAGCCTGCTTATCACTGCGACACCCCGGCCCTCGCCTGTCACCGCGCGCCAACGACCGGAGATCGGCAGGTGTCTGTTGAACCACGAGCCGAGCTCGTCGGCCGGCGTGTCGTACCACTCCTGAACAAGCACGATGTCGGGATCGAGTGCACGGAGAATACGGCTAAAGGGTTCTGGCTCGTCCATGGGTGACGAGTTCAGCACGTTGTACGAGACGATCCGCACCGAACCGAGCGACTTGGGAGGCACTGATGCACGGACCCGTTTGAATCTCGGCGCAGCTTCTGGGAGCAGCGCACCAAACTCCGGCGCCTCGGCGACTCGCCTGCCCGATGCGTTGAACATCGAGAGCTTGCCCCGCAACCGTCCGGAACTCAGCAGGCCCGACTCAGGCAACAGCAGCTCGGCAGGAACACGCCTGGCGATCCGCATCTCGAACCACTCAGACGCGTGCGACGGCGACACGCTGATGTCCAGCAGCCCGGGCGCGAGCTTGACCCGCTCTCCTTCGGGCGTGATCGCCATGACCTGGGTCCCGTTGCCGATGCGCCCCTCGTAGGGAGGACTAAACGAGATCTCGAGATCGATCCCCAATTCTCCTGTTGGGTGACCGGTGGTCCGAGTTGCGTCCACATCGAGTGAGACAACGAGTGTCTCGTTATTCGATTGAGGCGTGATCGCCTCGCCCGCGCTGAACCGGACATAGAGGTAGTACTCGTCGCCGACCGCGACCTCGCCCGCGGGCCAGTCGTCGATCGATGAGTCGAGCACGATCGTCATGGGCGGCGTGATCGGCGCTACAGACGTGCTGTCAGGCCCTTGAGACCCAGCGCCCGAGCAACCAATGGCCCCGAGTGTCCCGGCGAGGAATAGACCAAGGCAGGTAAGAGTCTTTCTCATGCGCGTACTATCCTCCGTTGTGACCGGACCCGCAACCCCGCGGAGCGAGCAGTTGGACCACACCAATCCAAATCGGCTCTCACGGCACCCGGACTGGCAAAACCGCCTGGCCGAGGTCACCGAGATGATGCGTGAGTTGTCTGCGCAGACCGAGCCTCAAGAGATGGTCAGGCGCTACCGCGAGCGTATGCGCAACATGTTCCCTGTGGATTCTTTCGTCTCGATCAGCCGCCGAGGACTCGAGAAGCCGAAGTACATGATCACGAGGGCGTCGATCTGGGACGAGGAAATCGATCCCTGGCTCAACCGGGACAAGCTGCCCGTCTACGACTCTGGCCTGCTCGGCGAGCTCCTCTACAGCGAAGAAGCCGTCTATCTCCCGACCGTCGATTTCGACGATGACGACCCGATCGCCAAGTATCTCGCCGGCGCAAAGATTCTGATCGCGGTTCCCGCCTTCGACGAAGGCCAGGCGCTCAACATGTTCGTTGCCGGTCAGAGTGAGCACAACAGCTTCGACCCGGTTGACCTGCCCGACCTTGTCTGGCGGACAAACCTGTTCGGCAGAGCGACCGGCACACTCGTCCTCAAACGCGAGCTCGACCGCGCTTACGAGCAGGTTGATCAGGAACTCAAGACGGTCGCCGAGATCCAGCGGTCGCTGCTGCCCTCTGAATTGCCCAAAATCGATTCGCTCGACATCGCCGCCCACTACGAGACTTCCGCTCGCGCCGGGGGCGACTACTACGACGTCTTCCCGCTCGAGAACGGCAAGTGGGGATTCCTGATCGCAGACGTCTGCGGCCACGGCACGCCCGCCGCGGTGCTCATGGCGATCATGCACGCACTCGCGCACACGTTCCCTGGATCGGTTATCCAACCAAGCGACCTGCTTGACTACGTTAACCACAAACTCGCCGGGCATTACACGTCCGACGGAACATTTATCACAGCCTTCTACGCGATCTACGACCCGAGCGACCGCACGCTCACCTACTCGAGCGCGGGCCACAACCCGCCACGCGTCAAGCGATGCTCCGACGGATCGATGTTCATCCTTGACAAGGCGCAGTCCATCCCGCTCGGTATCGTCGAAGACACCAAATACGAACAGGAGTGCGTCCAGCTCATCCAGGGCGATCAGGTCATCCTCTACACAGACGGGATCACCGAGGCATTCAACGACAACGAAGAGCTCTACGGCACAGAGAGGCTCGACGCAGTGCTCGAAAACTGCGGCATCGATGCCAACGCGCTCATCGCCAGCGTGCTCGAATCGGTCGAAGAGTTCACCCAGGACAGACCTGCCGATGACGACCGGACACTGCTGGTACTCAAAGTCCGCTAGCCAGACTCAGTTCGATTCGACCGAAACCTCTTCGCGATCAACCGTCAGCCCGACACCGCCAGCGGGCTCTGGGTATGAAAAGAACTTCGCGTCACGCTCGGTGAGCGGTTTCAGGTCGTCGTACCACGTCGCGGTCTCGTCGTACTTGGCAAAGAAGGGCTGTCTTACGAGCGACGGATCCCTCGCCTGAAGATACTCGAGGATGAACGCCTTCTGGCCGCCCACCTCGGTGACCCCCAGGATGTGGCACTTGCCCGGGAAGCAGCTCATCGAGGGGCCGCGAACGGTGCGAGCCGTGCCAGGCAAACGCTGGTATGCCTCGCGGAAAATCTCCCAAGCCCGGACGAGCGGCAGCTCGAAGTAGCGCTGCGCGCCGGTGTCTCGCTCGACGAACATGTAGTAGGGGATGCAGCCAAGCTGAGTGCCTCGACGCCAGAGCTGCGCCCACGCGCGCGGGTCGTCGTTGATGTGGCGGATGATCGGGCTCTGCATCCGGATGTTCCCGCCCGCTGAGCGGATCCGGCGGACGGCCTCTTCAGCGATGTCCGTCGAGAGCTCGACAGGATGGTTGTAGTGGCCCATGATCGCGACGTGCTTGCCAGCCTCGGCGATCCGCTCGAACTGCTGGAGCATCTCATCCGCGTCCGCGTCAGTCACAAACCGGTGCGGCCAATACGCGACACTCTTGGTTCCGATACGAACCGTGCGCACGGTCTCGACCTTGATAATCTCATCAACGATCGCAGCGAAGACTTTGGCCTTCATGACCATCGGGTCGCCGCCCGTGATGAGCACGTCTGTGATCTCGGGGTGCGCCTCAAGGTACCGACGCATCTGCGAGGCCTCGCGCGAAGCAAACTTGAGATCGTTCATCCCTACGAACTGCGCCCACCTGAAGCAGAACGTGCAGTAAGCGTGACACGTCTGCCCACTGCTCGGGAAAAACAGCGCAGTCTCGCGGTACTTGTGCTGGACACCCGGGATCTCTTCGCCGTCAACCGTCGGCACGTTGTGCGTCAGCTGGCCGGCGGGGTGCGGATTGAGCTCAAGCCGGATCTGGTTGGCAGCCTCGTCGATCTCTGCCTTCGGCGCATCGCCGCGCACGAGCGGGAGCATCCGCTCGTAATGCTCCTCTGAGAGCATGCCCCTCTGCGGGAACGTGAGCTGAAACATCGGGTCCGCGGGGACGTTGTTCCAATCGATCAACTCGTCCATCACGTAGCGGTTGACCCGGAACGGCAGCACCGTCGAGACAGTCATCACGGATTCACGGATCTCCTCGGGCAGACGCTCCCATTCGGGCGTCTTGGTGATGTTGGCCCGGGTGAAGACCTGAAACTTCGTTGCCGTCTCGTCAGTTAGCAGGGTGCTGGCGTTCTTTCTAACCATGCTCGTTGGCTCCGTTGTGTGTCCCGGCCCTCTGACCATGCAGATCGGACGG